>JBQCEI010001006.1:0-2489 GCA_051960375.1 Aureliella sp.
TACTCACAAGTCTACGAGAACACGCTGGCGCACAAGCGGAGCGGACGATGACGGATCGCTATCGCAGCAAGGACCCTTCGACGAGCGAGCTGCGCCACGATTGGCTTTGCGACCGCTGGGTGATCATCGCCCCGCGGCGCACCGACCGCCCCGACGATTTCGCCCCGACCTGCGATCCGATGAACTTCGCCCGCGGCCATCAGGACAAGTGTCCCTTCTGCCGCGGCCATGAAAACGAAACGCCGCCGCCGCTGGCCGTCTACTGGGCAAGCGGCCCATCGAATCAGCAGAGCCATTCGCACCAGCCGGGCCAGTGGCTAGTTCGCGTCGTGCCGAACAAGTTTCCTGCCGTGTGCGGCGTTCACACGCTGAAGTTTGCCGGCGTTACCAGTGGCGCCGACTGGAATCAGATTCTCGACGGCGAACCGGACGAGTGCGCTCAAGCGGCCGCCTCCAAGCCCGGCATCGATTTGTTTCGCGCCAAGCACATCGTCGGCTCGCATGAAGTCATCATCGAAAGCCCGCTGCACTTGTGCTCGTTGACCGAACTGGATGGGCAAACGGCGGCGACGATCTTTCGCGCGTATCGCGATCGCTTGCACCACTGGAGCCAGTGTCCGGAGATCACGTATGCGGTGATCTTCAAAAACGTCGGGCAAGACGCCGGCGCTTCGCTGGTGCATACGCACAGCCAGTTGATCGCGACGAACGTTCTGCCGCCGGACATCCGCCGCGCGATCGAGCGCATGGAGCTCTACTACGAAACCGAGCACAACTGTTTGTTCTGCCGGATGCTGGCCGACGAACTGGAAGAGAATGTGCGCATCGTGGCCGAGACGAAGGACTTTGTCGCCTTTTGTCCCTTCGCCAGCCGGTTGCCCTCGCTGGTGACCGTGGTGCCGCGGCAGCATCAAAGTTCTTTTGAAGAGATGAGCGACGATTGCGTCGAGCAGCTTGCCTGGCTGGTGCACAGTCTGGTGCGGTCGATCGAAGTGTGTTATCCCCAAGCGGCTTACAACTATCTCGTCCACACCGCTCCGCGCGGCAAGCGGAACTCGCCGGCTTATCACTGGCGAATGGAGATCTTTCCAAGGCTGACGCGCGTCGCCGGCTTCGAGTGGGGCTGCGACTGCTTCATCAACCCCCTGCCCCCAGAAGTAGCCGCCCGCCGCCTCCGCAGTCAGTAAATACTCTTCCTTCTTCCCAGCGTCCTCCGCGTCTTCCCCTCTGCGCCTCTGCGTTAAAAATCACCCGTGAACCGGGGGCGGAGTCGGCGCCCCGGCGAACTTGGGGATCGCAGGCTCGGGGATCTCCTTAACCAGTCGCTCGACGATCTTGTCGGTCGACATGCCGTCGGCCTGGGCCTGGAAGTTGGTGCTGATGCGGTGCCGCAGGACCGGGACGGCGATGCGCCGCACATCGCTGAAGTCGATGCTGAAGCGTCCATCCAAAGCGGCGATTGCTTTGGCGCCGTTGATCAAGAACTGACCGGCCCGCGGACCGGCACCCCAGTCGACCAGTTCGCGCACGAACGCCGGCGCTCGTTCGTCGGCCGGGCGCGTCGCGCGCACCAGGTGAGCCACATAGCGCACCACGTGCGGACTCACTGCGACGCTGTGCACCAGTTTTTGAATGTTCAAGATCGCGCGGGCGGTGAGGATCTTGTTGACCTCGGGCTTTTCGTTGCGGGTCGTCGCCAGCAGGATGCGTTCTTCTTCCTCGGCCGTCGGGTAGCCGACGATGATGTTGAACATGAACCGGTCCAGCTGGGCTTCCGGCAGCGGGTACGTCCCTTCTTGTTCGATCGGGTTCTGCGTGGCGATCGTGAAGAAGGGCTCGGGCAACTGGTACGTCGTCCGCCCGACAGTCACTTCTCGCTCCTGCATCGCTTGCAGCAGGGCCGCTTGCGTTTTGGGCGGCGTGCGGTTGATTTCGTCTGCTAGCAAAACGTTCGTGAAGATCGGACCTTCGACGAAGCGGAACTCGCGTTTGCCGACGGCATCTTCGTCGAGCACGTTGGTGCCGGTGATATCCGAGGGCATTAAGTCGGGAGTGAACTGGATGCGTTTGAAGGAGACGTCGAGGATGCGGGCCAGCGAGCTGACCATGAGCGTCTTGGCCAGTCCCGGCACACCCTCGAGCAGAACGTGTCCGCGGGTGAAGATGGCCGCCAGCAGTTGCTCGATGACCAGGTCTTGGCCGATGACGACCTTGGCCAGTTCTTGGCGCATGACGGCGCTGTGTTCGCGAAATTCGCGGAGGAGATCACCGATGTTCTTGGGCTTGCTCGACACGCTGTTGGTCACTTGTGCAAGAAGAGCTGCGCTGAAAGAGCTGCTCCATTGGCGAAGAGCTGCAACGAAAAACTGATGCCGCGACGACCTTGTCGCCCGGCTATAATCAGAAAGGTAGGGAGTATTGTTACCGAAATCCGCTTCGCTGGGGACCAGCCATGCAGCGCACGGCGCTCGTCATTCTGATTGTGGCCG
>JBQCEI010001007.1:0-2701 GCA_051960375.1 Aureliella sp.
GCGTGGCAGGCCAAGCAATCATCGTTCACCCGCCGATCGAAGCGGCGTACATCGTCGGGCTGATAACCCGGCGCGAGACCCCAGCGATCCGAGATCGTATACCAATTCAGAGGCGACATAAACAGCAGCGAGCGTCTGCGTTCGACGTACGCCCGCGCACGCCGCCCTGAACCAACCACATAGTCCTCGCGATGGCATTGCTCGTAGATCAGCTCCCCCGACTCGTCGTACATTTGCTCGCAGTGGACCAGCTGCTGATCCTGTTTGGCCACCTTGAGCACCCGCTGCTTGCCAGGGACGTACGCAGGCAAATGCGCTTGCGATTCAAGCCAGGGGTCATCTTCGACGCGGCGAGTCGACAGCGCCATTGGGTGCTCGGCAAACTGCTCCGAAATCTCGGCATGGCACTGGGCACATGCCTGGCTGCCGGCGAAACGCGCCTCGCGATCGAACTGGGCCGGAGATGAGGTTTCGGACTGAGACGAGGTCGCCGGCGAGCCCGGCTTCTCAGAGATGTCCTGCGCTTCGGCGCCGGGGGTCTCTGTCGGCGTCTGTGAGAGCTTGCCGCTCCAAGCCAGAGCCGCCACCAGCCCTGCTACCGATAATAAGCCGGCGGCAGCGATGAACCGCTGCCAGCTCTTCCAAGGCTTCATGGCTGATGATTCCGAGCGAGTCCGTTAGTACCGCGTTCCCATCGAGTGGCGCTGGCTCTACCGATTTACTTGGCGTTATGGTGTTACTGCGCAGACACATCCACAACAAAGTAAAAGCCAGCGTCACTTCGTAGCCACAGCTTAGCGGAAAACGGCTCGGCAAGCGACGGTGCTTCAAGGCTTGTCGGAACCTTGAGCGGTCTCAGAGCGCCTCGATCGCTTCGATGCTCGCGCCGATTTCGAAGCACGCATCGCCGAGTTTGCGGCAGCGCACGACGGTGACGTGCAAACGTCGGTGATTCAGCTCGATCCAAAACCGCTCGGTCGGATACATTTGTTGATGCAACAAAATGCCAATGCCGCTGCGCGACAGGTCTTTCACCAGCACGCGAGCTCGCTTTTCCAACCGCATCAGAAACGGGGGCGTGTATGTCGAATGGATCAACGCCTCGCAGCGCACGCGCAAGCGAGCGCTCGAGCGCTGTTCGCCGATGACTGTGGCGATGTAGCCGCTCTCGTCGAAGAAGTTCTTCATCTCCGGCGGCAACCGCACGCTCAAGCGACACTCCGACTCGTCTTGCTGAGTCACGCCATCACCAGGGATCGCCAACATCGAACCATCTCCGCATCAAATTCGGTATCTTTCCCTTTTTCCAACACTGCCACCGCCGTCTCCGCTTTCATAGCGTGACGGTAAGGACGCAGTGACGTAAGAGCCTCGTAGACGTCTACGACCGCACAAACCCGAGCCCATGGATGAATCTCTTCCTCGCCACAGCCCACCGGGTAACCCGAGCCATTGAAGCGCTCATGATGCTGATAGATCATCATCAACTGGCCGAACGTCAGGTCGTGGCGATGGGCCAACCGCTGCAGACCGACCCCCGGATGCTTCTTGATCTCGTTCCACTCGGCTTCATCCAGGCGGCCTGGCTTGTTCAAGATGCGATTGTCGACTTCGAGCTTGCCGAGGTCATGCAGCAAACCTCCGACGCCGATCTGTTCCAGCTCGTCGCGGGTGAATCCCAACGCGCGCCCCAGCAGGATCGCATAGGCCGACACGTTGGCCGAGTGCGTAAACGTGCCATAATCGTGATGCAGCACGCGATACAAGTCGCTCAAGAAAACTTCGTTGCGATCGAGCAGCGTTACCGCTGTCTTTGAGTACGTCTGACACGTTTCCACGATCGATTCGGTCGTCCCCGTGCTGAACTGCTCGTTCAACACGTCGCGCATCACTTCGCACATCAGCTCGACGCGCTTGCCCACCGGTATCTGCTCGTCCTCAAGCACGTGGCAAGCTTGCTCGCGCAAGTACTGCTGATACAACCCGCGGTCGTCGCGATGGATGTACAGCTTCGGCGCCGAACCGTCGACCAGCCGCTCAATCTTGGCCAGATCGAGCTGCTCGCTGGCGGCGCAGTAAAGAGTGATCGAATCGTTGGCCGCGGAACGCAAATAGACATCGACCCCGACGAACGTCGACGGGGTCAGCGTGGCAGCGCTGATGGGGATGTATTCGTCAGGTGGAGGGGCTGTTGCCGGCACGTTAAGCGATCCATAAAAACCGGTAGTCGGAGAGCTACTTACCGAACGCTAGTATCTGGAAGACCGCTCTTGCGGCCATCGAGTTGCACTTGGCGGAAGTGCGCCAAAATGCGCATCGCCTGTAGCAGTTGTGCAGATTGTCGCACCGCAACGTAGTGCAACTTCGCTCGCTGGGCCGCACCCGATCGACTTAGCATGCCACCCATCATTCCGCCGCTGAGCGACGCGATCGGTATAAGCTGACATGCGGCGGCAAGTTTCTGCCAGAACTGACCGTCCGCAATCGGCGGGATTTAAAAGAGATATTAAGTAGAGCTGCTAGTCGAGAGCCATTTGCCCTGCGCCGGTGCGTCCACGCGCCGAAGGCTGTCCCCCCTGACCTGTCGACTGATCAAAACTGGCGTACAGGTTCGCCCCGGAGGGGCCGACGTCAGTAGCCCGGGGCGGAAGCCCCGGGAACGAACCACGCCCATGACAATTTCCGCCCCAGAGGGGCCGGC
>JBQCEI010001008.1:0-5288 GCA_051960375.1 Aureliella sp.
CCGGCGGCTCGCGCCGCCGGCATGGGGCTGCCGTCCCTACCGGGACTAAAACCAGTTGCCGCACTCAAGTGTCAAAACTCATCAGCGAAGGCACGCTGCAAACTAACCGCAGTCCACTAGCAATAGCGGTAGAGGGAAATCCCCCGCAGTTGACGGCCGGAGCGGTCATCTTCTGCAGTTCTTTGCAGAAACGCGTGCAGTTTGTTGCACAGGGTCGTGCAGGCCGTTGCGCAGTGCAGCCTGTTGCAGGGGGCCGGCAGCGGCTTGCATCGCTGTGTGCAGTTAATTGCAGACGAATTCGGGAGAATCCCAACGATTTTCGCGATATCGTCCGCCTGTACTGTCGAAAACGTATGTGATGCCTGGAACGATCGGATCGCCTGTAGGGACTGCAGTTGATCCGGTGAGGGAAGGATTTGGACCAAGATTCCTGTGCGAAAGGGGAGAAGTCGACGTTTAGGCGGCTTCGAGCCCCAGCGGGGATGCGGCGGCGTGGGGGTTCTCCAGCCTGCCGCGACAATCCTGCGCCCGGGGTTTTTGTCCTGTGTGGTATGGCTTGTGCTTTTAAGCGCAGCGCGACTGTGAACTTTCGCCTTGTCTACCCTCCCGGCCATTCGATTCGGCTTGCAACCCAAGGACAGTCTCAAGCAACCACTATGAAGTTTTTAACCATCCCCGCCATCTTCCTCGCGATGGCGCTCAGCGACATCCCCGGTTGCCACACACCCGAGGAACACGAGGCTCATGAAGAGCATCATCATGCCCACAAGATCGTCGTCACCAGTCCGATCGTCGAGGACGTCACGACGACCCAGCAA
The DNA here is from genome assembly GCA_051960375.1 of Aureliella sp. GTDB lineage: Bacteria > Planctomycetota > Planctomycetia > Pirellulales > Pirellulaceae > Aureliella. Next base: position 819 of record JBQCEI010001008.1, read on the forward strand.
TACGTTTGTCGTATTCAATCGTGCCGGCATATCGAGGTGCGGGCTCTGGATAACGGCTATCTGGAAAAGGTGCTGATCCAGGAAGGTCAGAACGTCAAGGAAGGGGATCTGCTCTTCAAAATCCTGCCGGTGCTCTACAAAGCCAAGCTCGACACCGATCTGGCTGAGGCGAAGCAGGCGGAAATCGAGCTCTACAACTCCCAGAAGCTCTTCAACCAGAACATCGTTTCCAACCAGGATGTGGCCTTGGCTCAGGCCAAGCTCGCGAAGGCTCAGGCCAAGGTGTCGCTCGCCCGTGCGGAGCTGAACTTCACCGACGTGACGGCTCCGTTTAGCGGCATCGTCGACCGCCAGTACATGCAGCTGGGCAGCCTGGTCAATGAAGGGGACATGCTGACCACGCTGTCGGACAACAGCACGATGTGGGTATTCTTCAACGTCCCCGAGGCCCGTTACCTGGAATACATGGAGAACCTGAAGAAGCCGCAGGACGGCCTGAAGGTCGAACTCCGGCTAGCCAACGGCAACCTGTTCAATCAGGAAGGCAAGATCGCCACGATCGAGGCGGACTTCGACATCCACACCGGCAACATCCCTTTCCGAGCTGACTTTCCCAACCCCGACCGTCTGCTGCGCAATAGTCAGACCGGCACGATCTTGATTAGCCGCCTGCAGCACGGAGCCACGGTCATCCCGCAGCGCTGCGTCTACGAGATTCTCGCCAAGCGGTATGTGTGGATCGTCGGCGAAGACAACGTGGTGCACCAGCGCGAGATCAAGATCGCCAATGAACTAGAAGACATTTACCTGATCGAGGAAGGAATCGAACCAGGCGAGAAGATCGTTCTGGAGGGGACCCAGCAGGTCCGCGACGGCGACAAGGTGGAGTACGAATTCGAAGCTCCCGAAAAAGTTCTCAGCCACCTCAAGTACCATGCAGAATAGGTAGTCGCCCACAATGTTCGCAAAGTTTCTGCATAGGCCTGCCCTGGCTATCGTGATCTCACTGCTCATCCTGTTCCTGGGTGGGCTGGCCATCATCACGCTGCCGATTTCGCAGTTTCCCTCCGTCGCGCCGCCGAGCGTGATCGTCGCGGTTTCCTATCCCGGTGCCAGCGCCAACGTGTTGGTCGACTCGGTGCTCGTCATCCTGGAACAAGCTATCAACGGCGTCCAGGACATGCGCTACATGCAATCGGCCGCCACCAGCGCCGGTGAAGGAGCGATCCAGATCATCTTCGAGCCCGGGACCGACCCCAACGTGGCGGTGCTCAACGTCAATAACCGCATCCAGATGGTCAAGAACCGCTTGCCGCCGATCGTGGAGCGGGAAGGCATCATCGTGCTGCAGAACATGAGCAGTATGCTCATGTACGTGAACGTCTACAGTACCGACAAAAACGTCGACCAGAACTTTCTCTACAACTACGTCACGGTCAACATCTTGCCGGAGATCCGGCGTACGCGCGGCGTCGGTATCGCCAACATTCTTGGTAACCGCGCGTATGCCATGCGGGTCGAGCTGAATCTCGAGCGCATGCGGGCCTACAATCTCTCCTCCGACGATGTCATGGAGCAGATCGCCAAACAGAGCATGATCGGTTCGCCTGGACGGCTCGGCCAGGCGACGGGCAGACGGTCGCAAACCACCGAATACGTTTTGACCTGGGTGGGACGCTACAACCGGCCGGAGCAATACGAGCAAATCATTCTGAGGGCAAACGTGAAGGGCGAGATCCTGCGGCTGAAGGATGTGGCCACGGTGACGCTCGGCTCGTCATTCTATGACCTTTACTCGGACATCGACGGCAACCCTTCGGCTGCCATCGTTCTCAAGCAAACTCCCGGCTCCAATGCCGCCACGGTTATCGAGGAGGTCAAGGAAAAGCTCGAGACGATCAAGGAAGCTTCGTTCCCGCCCGGCATGGACTTCGAGATCAGCTACGACGTGTCCCGCTTCTTGGACGCTTCGATCGAGAAGGTGTTGCACACGTTGTTCGAGGCGTTCGTGCTGGTCGCGCTGGTGGTGTATTTGTTCCTGGGCGACTTCCGTTCGACGCTGATTCCAACCCTGGCCGTGCCCGTGTCGTTGATCGGTACGTTTTTCTTCATGCTGATCTTCGGCATGTCGATTAACTTGATCACGCTCTTCGCGTTGGTGCTAGCCATCGGTGTGGTGGTCGACGACGCGATCGTGGTCGTCGAAGCGGTGCACGCCAAGATGCACGAGAAACATCTCTCGCCCTATGCGGCGACCAGAGAAGTCGTGCACGAGATCAGCGGCGCTATTATCGCGATCACCCTGGTGATGACCTCGGTGTTCATTCCGGTGACCTTCATGACGGGCCCGGTCGGCGTGTTCTATCGCCAGTTCGGTCTCACGATGGCCATGTCGATCGTCCTCTCTGGTGTGGTGGCTTTGACGCTCACACCGGTGCTCTGCGCGATGATTCTCCGACCTCACGATCCGCACAAGAAAAAGATACGCGGCCCGCTGGCGCTCGTGTTGTATCTCTTTGACCGTTTCGTGGAAAAGGTGACCGGCGGTTATGCCGCGATCCTGCGGCGGATCATCACCCGGCGCTTGCTGACGATGGTGATCATCTCCGGATTCGGTGTCGGCATTCTCATGGTTAATACCGTGCTTCCCTCCGGCTTTATTCCGCTGGAGGACCAGGGCATTATCTATGGAGTGATCCAGACGCCGCCGGGCTCGACGCTCGAGTACACCAACTCCAAATCGCACGAGCTGGCGGCGATCTGCAAACAGCTCGACGAAGTCACCTCGGTGTCATCGCTGGCCGGTTACGAAGTTTTGACCGAGGGCCGCGGTTCGAATGCCGGAACTTGTATCATCAACCTCAAGCCCTGGGCCGAGCGCAAGCTGACCTCCAAGGAGATCATTGCCGAGCTCGAAGAGAAGGGCCAGGAAATTGCCAATGTTAAGCTGGAGTTCTTCGAGCCGCCAGCGGTTCCCGGTTTCGGTGCAGCCGGCGGTTTCACACTCTGTTTGCTCGACAAGACCAATAGCGGTGACTACGAGCGGCTGGGCGAAGTCACCAAGAAGTTCTTGGAGGATCTGGGCAAGCGCAAGGAGCTGAAAGGTCTGTTCACCTTCTTCGCGGCGAACTATCCGCAGTATGAGCTCGTGATCGACAACGATGTGGCCATGCAGAAGGGGGTGTCGATCCGCGACGCCCTGGACAACCTGTCGATCGTCATCGGTAGTACTTGGGAGCAGGGCTTCGTTCGCTTCGGCCAGTTCTTCAAGGTCTATGTTCAGGCGGCGCCGGAGTTCCGGCGCTTCCCCGAGGACTTGGACAACATGTTTATCAAAAACGACGATGGCGAAATGGTGCCCTACTCGGCGTTTTTGAAACTGAAGAAGCAGCAGGGGCTGAACGAAATCAACCGGTACAACTTGTATACGACCGCGATCATCCAGGGTGCGCCCAATACGGGCTACAGCAGCGGTGAAGCGATCAAGGCGATCAAGGAAGTTGCCGAGGAAACATTGCCGCGCGGTTTTGGCATCGGCTGGGGTGGTCTGGCCTATGACGAAGCCAACGCGGGTAATACGGCGATCTACATCTTCTTCATCGTCGTGACGTTCGTGTACCTGGTTCTGGTCGGTCAATACGAAAGCTTCATCCTACCGCTGCCAGTGATCATTTCGCTGCCGGTAGGTATTTTCGGATCGTTCTTGTTCCTCAAAGCCATGGGGCTAGCTAACGACGTCTACGCGCAGATCGGTCTCGTGATGCTCGTGGGTCTGTTGGGTAAGAACGCAATTTTGATCATCGAATTCGCCGTACAACGCCGACATGAGGGTGTGAGTATCAAAGAAGCAGGCATCGAGGGCGGCAAGCTCCGCTTCAGGCCGATTCTGATGACCTCGTTCGCCTTCATCGCCGGTCTGATTCCGCTGGTCCGGGCTACCGGCCCAGGGGCGATCGGGAACCGTACGATCGGCACCACCGCAGTCGGTGGCATGTTGATCGGTACGGTGATCGGGGTCTTGGTGATTCCCGGTCTTTACTACTTGTTCGCAAGGATTGCGGACGGACGCAAATTAATCAGGGATGAACATGATGAACCGCTCAGCGAGATCTTCGAACGCGACGCGCGCCAAGAACCGCTGGACCATCACGAGCACAGCGACCAGCCAGAGCCAGGAGCTGACCCAGGCAGCAGCGAGCCGACGTAAATTCGTTATGGCCTCGCTGGCCTCATGCGGCATGCTGGCTTTTCCCGGCTGCAGGATCCCTCAGTTCCGGCGTCCGCAGTGCGGCAAGGATGTGCCCGCCACCTTCGAACAAACGACAGCTGTGCCGATCCCGGGTAACACCGGGCAAAGCTCGGCACAGCTGCCGTGGCATGAGTTCTTCAGCGATCCGATGCTCATCGACTTGATCGATCAAGCTTTTGTTTACAACCAAGAGCTGAAGATCCTGGCCGAAGACATCCGGA
>JBQCEI010001009.1:0-3926 GCA_051960375.1 Aureliella sp.
GTTGACGCGGCATGGTCTACCTCGGACTGGCGCCCGAGGCTATCGCAGGTAATCGCTTCGCGATTGCAATTGTTCCGCGAAACGCTCAGCGATCTCACATACAGCGGAGATATAGCGTGACTGAACACCGATCCAATTTGCCGAACCGCGCACGCGGCTTTGCCGGTTGCTACGTCGGTGAGCGTTGGCGATGGACTTGTCGCATAGCCGCGATATCCGGGCTTGTGGGACTCGTTTGTCAAGTTTCAGTCGGGCTTTACTCGGTCTTGATGTTGCCCGCTCCCAATCCCGGCGCGCCGGTCATGTTGGGGTCGATCATCACCGGAGCAGTTTTTGCTGCAGTTGGATCGCTCGTGGGCTTGTGCATTGACCTGATGCGTGTTTTCCTTGCACCATCGCCGCGGAATCGATAGCCTACGACACGCGATCACTTGACAGCCCGGCATAATGCGTCGGATAACACTGCCGTCCGCGCCGAGCACCGGATAACGCGTTTAGGCAGGGAGACTTTCCGCTCGTGCCGGGGCGCTTGCATTAGGACCGCTCGACAATGTGCTACATGCTCTATCTTGGCGCCGAGACGGCACTGCCCACCATCGCGGTGGATTGGGCTTCGGTCGACGTCAAGGCTGACGACTGGCCTGCCCGGGCACCCAGGCTTGAAATTTCGCCTCTCGCGGAGCGCGACGATGCCGTGCGCAAGCACTTTGCCGATGCGTTCGTCGTCAGGGCAGGGAGCTATGAGCGTTGTGGCTGCGGCTTCAACTATTGGCCCGATACACTGCCTTACACATCGGACGCCGACGATATTGCCACATCGCTTGCGGTAGCCAGTGATTCTCGAGCGGCATTGGCGGAATACGTCGCGACCCACCGTGTAAAAACGCTCTACGGATGCTGGGATGGCGACCAAGCGTTGCCCGCCGAGGCTGAAACGACCATAACGAGCGAACAGTTGCGCGATCCGAGTTTTTTGCTTCCGGCCCGCACGCGCATGTTGTTCAGCTCCTAACGAAGCCTACTGCGGCCGGCCACGGTGCTTGCTTGGGGTTATCGCCGTTTTGAGGACCAAAGGTCTGTAATTGCTTAGCCCAGCCCAGCAGCGGGGTGGGCTCGCCTTGCGTGCGCGGCATCCCAGCCCGCGGGGCTGGGCTAAGGGCTCGCGGGCCTTGGGCCCTAACAGCCCGGGGGGCGCAGGTGTCGAATAAACATGTCAGAATCACTCGCCGTTTTGATCGACCACGCCGCGACTCGAGAGGACGCCGAGGCGATCGGCCAAGCGATCATCGACGCACTTGTCGCGGAAGGATGCATCCTGGCGACGCCCAATTCCTCGTGCGTCTTGACCGGAAAAGGTTATCCGCCCGGACCGCGGCTCAACGAGCTTTATCATTCTGGCGAAAGAGAACTTCGCTACTGGGACACGCTGACCAATTGCGGCGTCAAGGTTCACGCCGAGCGGTACGTGGACTTCTGGGCGTTCCCGATCTTTGAAGGCGCTTGGTGCCCGGCCTGCAACGCTCGGCAGAGCGACGACGACCGATTCTTTGATGAGCTGTACGCGTGCGTGGCTGGGTTCATCAATGAAGGGAGTGTGTCGGACATCCGTTGCCCAAGTTGCGACGAGCGGTTTTCCGGGAGGCAATGGATATGCGTTCCCGATGTAGGTTTGGCGTACTTGGGAATCGAATTTTGGAACTGGCCACCGTTCTCCGCGCCTGGCTGGACAACGTCCGTGCCCGAACTGATCGCCGCGCGAACCGGCCGCTCGCTCGCGATCAGTTGGGGACGGATGTGAAGCGCCGACGAACGACACGATGAACGGGAACGGCGACAATGGATGACTCAGCTAAACTACCGACCGAGCGACATTTCGACCCTTACGAAGGCGATCTCGATGCGCAATGGGCTTGGAAGAATTTTGGGGGGCTGACACTCGACGAGGCCAAAGCAAAGTTTTGGGAGCGACCAGAGGTTTACTATGAAGCCTTCATGTTTATGGGAGGCAAAGCGTTTGCGTTCTACTATCCGTTGATTGATTCGTATCTCCGCGAGACTCCGCTGCTGGCACCGGAAGATCGCGATGATCGTCAGGCCTGGATCCTGGCGCAGTGCATCAAGCATCAGTTTGACGGCTGGAACTACCCTTATGTCCGTCATCTAAAAGGGAAGGTTATAGAACTTTGTCGTTTCGTTCGCCAGAATCTGAGCTTATTCGGAGCCGACCCTGAGGAGCTGAACCAAATTGACGAACAATGGGCGAGCCTTCAAACGCACCTGGAAAACTCGCACAAATAGGGAACAAAGCTGTCCGCTTGTGAACTGGAACTGGTTCGATGCGCGGGACCGGTTGCGCAGCCCTGAACAGGCAGCTAAAGTCTTCCCCTGTTGAAAGCGTGTCTAACCCGAACCAGCAGCTCGACGTACTTCGAGTAAGAACTGAGATAGAAACACAGCGGCACAGAGGGCACGGAGGAGGAAGCAAACAGAGGCTCTGTGCCCTCTGTACCCTCTGTGTTCCAATGTGCCACCGAAGACTTCTGCACACGTGCTTAGCAGTCCATTTTGCAAGAGCTTCGTTGCATGTCCGATGCACCCGTCTCCCGCCGCTATCCGTCGATCGATGCGCTCCTTTGGCCCGACGACGGGCGGGTTACGATGCACGACGCCGAGCTGCGGAAGATCGCGATCGACTACGTCGCGTCGACCGCTCGGTTGGTTCTGAACGTGTGCGTCGGCGACTCGGAATCCAGCGATGAGCACAAGCGCGAGGCTCGCCGCCTGGGGACACTGGTGATTGAAGGACTGCGCGAATTCTCCATCGAACCTCCAACGACTGATCGAACTATGGCTGGGCGAGGGCTTTGGATCGACGCCGAACTCGGCGACCCGAGCGACAACGCCAAAGCTGCTCAGGATCACACTTGTCCAAGCAGTTCCGACATGCCGGTGCGGTTCTGGATCTACGTGAACGACTCGAACAGCTTTATGCGCGTTGCGTGCAAGCGCCTGCGATTCGTCTGGTCGGTCGAAGCGGACGCTGCAGATAGGGCAAGGCCATGATTACTCTCGTGCCCACGCGCTTGCACTGGATCAAGGACGATGGGGCGGATGATCCGTGTGACCTCTGTGCACATTCCCCAGTTCTGTTTCAGATTGATGGCAAGACGCTGGTGGACCCGGCGGAAGGAGATCGCGCGGTTAGCGCTGCGGCGATCTACTTGCTGCGAACCTTGGAACGGGACCACACCCAAAACGATCCGGTCGGCGACCACTTGTTCCCTTGCTGCGGGCACGCGATGTACAACACTGGCGATGAGGACGTTGCCATATGCGGCTGTCCCAACGGCTCAGACGTGTTAGTCACTCACGACGACGGCAAGGTCCGGCTTGTTTCAGGCGACGGGAGCATCTATGTCGTCTCAGCCGATGAGTGGCAGCAAGCGGTGAACGACTTCTCCGATGCGGTACGGAGCTTTTACGATCTCGCTGATCCCAAAACACCGTCTGGAGAGACCGACTCCGCGGGGTTCGCTAAGTTGATGGCCGAGTGGGACCGTCGCAGAGACCAGAGGTGAGGCGAGGGACGAACCCGCCACAGAGCCTGACAATCAATCGTCGGTGCGCCAAGGCCGAACTTATCTTCGCTCCGCCCCTCACCCCCAGCCCCCGCTCCCCGAAGCGGGGCGAGGGGGCTAAGAACTGCAACGCGACTGGCAGACTGGTCCGCGGTTTGAACGCGGGTATGTTTGTGCGATTCTTGAGTCTGCGGAGGACACGTTTTATCTTGGTGATTTCCAACGCACATGTGGCACCGAGCAGGGCAGCAGAAATCCTTCCCATGTTAATGCGGTCTGATCCGATATCGGCAGCTCCACATACGCGCGGTAAGAAGTGAAATCGAAACACAGAGGCACAGAGGGCAC
>JBQCEI010001010.1:0-5943 GCA_051960375.1 Aureliella sp.
AGGCGGCTTGGCGAACGCGTCGCATGATCTTGCTGGCGCTGGGGTTGCTGATGATCGTGGCAGGCCTGCTCGGTCTGACTCCCGTCGTAGTCGCCCTGGTTCTCTTCGGTGCGCTCGCCTGGTGGTGGTCGGGGCGGCGCGTTGCAGCGATGGGTTACGCGCGCCACGATGGCAAGATTATCTTTCGCAGCGGCGTCTTCACCCAAAAGTGTTCGATCGCCTTCATCGATAAGATCCAGTCCGTCGCGATCGATCTTTCACCTTTCGATCGGCGCTGGAACATGGCCACCTTGTCGGTCGATACGGTTGCCTCGGGGCCAGCCGAGCATCGCATCGCCATTCCAATGCTCGAGGCAGCCTACGCACGCAACGAGCGCGACGTTATCTGCCGATCTGCTTCGCTGGCGCGCTAGTGCCTGGCGTTCTGCGATCGCGACAGCGATCACCCGCGATAGCCTGGGACGCGAGTCCCAGGAAGGTGCCAAGCGTCCCTGGCCGTGTGGTCGCACTGCGACTACCTTCTTCTGCGCGCTACGCATCCGCCGGTCCAGGTAGTCGCTTTCGCGACCGGAACAGGCCGGCGGCGCCGCAGTACCTGGGACTTGCGTCCCAGGCTATCGCAGGTGATCGCTGTCCCGATCGCAGAAGATGCAGGAGTCGGCCTACTTGCCGGGTCCTGACGGAAGAGGACTGCCGTCCCACGTTGGACCACCATCTTTTCTCGCAGCACGAAAATTAAGCGGCTGGATTAGGCTGACTTTTGTGTCGGCGCGTTGGTCTGCTGCAATTTAGCGTAGAGCGTCTTGATACTGATGCCGAGCTCTTCGGCAACGGCTTGCTTGTTGCCGCCGTGCCGGGCCATGGCTTCTTGCACGGCGACCAGTTCCAGTTCGCGAAGCGACATCGGGCTGCTGGCTCGCAGCTCTTTGCGCAATCGCCGATCGGTAAAGTGACGCGGCAGATGCTCTGGCCGAATGGGAGGTTTATCGCAGAGGATGGTCGCGTGTTCGATCACGTTGGCTAGCTCGCGCACATTGCCCGGCCATGCATGTCCGCGCAGTTCTTCCATCACCTCGGCATTGAAGAGCTGATCTTCGGAAACTTCGTCCTGGCGGAAGCGACGGAACAGGTGCAGGGCCAGCTTGGGCAGGTCGCTGATGCGTTCGCGGAGCGCCGGCATGTAGATTTCGAACGTGTTGATGCGGAACATCAAGTCTTCGCGAAACGTTCCTTCTTCGACCATCTTTTCGAGGTTGCGGTGCGTGGCGCAAACCACGCGCACATCGACGCGCATCGGTTCGTTGTCGCCGATCTTGCGAATCTCGCCGCTTTCCAGCACGCGCAGCAGCTTGGCTTGCACGGCTAGAGGCAGTTCACCGATTTCGTCGAGGAAGATCGTGCCGCGATTGGCGACTTCAAAAAGACCTTCGCGGTTGGTGTCGGCGCCGGTGAACGCGCCCTTCTTGTGTCCGAACAGTTCGCTCTCAATCAAGTTCTCCGGCAACGCGCCGCAGTTGATGGCAACGAACGGTTGATCTTTGCGAAGACTCTGATCGTGCACGCTCCGCGCGACGAGTTCCTTACCGCAGCCGGTTTCACCGCGGATGAGCACGGTGGAATTGGTCGGCGCGACGCGAGCGACCAATTGCCGGACTTCTTGAATGAGCGGATGGTCGCCGACCAGCTGCGCGCCCCCTTGGGCTCGCTCGAGTTGGCGTTTGACCAGGTAAAACTTCTTGACCATCTCGCGACGCTGCGCGATCGTGACCAGCAATTCGCGAAGCTCGGCCAGGCGACATGGCTTGGTTAAGTAATCGCAAGCGCCGTAGCGCATCGCGGCCACAGCGGTCGACAACGCCTCTTTGCCGGTCAGCACGATGGCTTCGGTCTCGGGCGAGATTTCCTTGCAGCGGCGGATGACTTCCAGGCCGTTCATGCCCGGCATATCCAGATCGACGATCAGGCAATCGAAGTGCTCTTTCGATTCCAGTTCGCGAACGGCCGACGCGCCGTCGGGGCACACCGTGACCGTGTGGCCCATGCGTGGCAGTTCCAGTCCCATCGTGTCCTGCAGAGCTTCTTCGTCGTCGGCGAACAGGATTTTCAGGCCGCTAGGCTGCGAATTTTTGGGAGTCATGGGCAATCGTTGGCTCGGGTTGCAAAGGAAGCTTAATTTGGAAGCGGCTGCCGAGGCCCGGTCCAGGGCTCGCAGCGGCGATCTCGCCGCTGTGATCTTGCACAATTCGGTACGTAATCGACAACCCCAGTCCGGTGCCCTTGCCGTCGCGGCGACGGGTATAAAACGGCTCGTAGAGATGCTTGAGCACCTCTTCGGTCATGCCGCAACCGTTGTCTTCGACCGCCAAACGCATGTATTGCTGGTCGCGATCGAGCTTGAGCCGCACCAATCCTCCATCGTCGGTAGAATCGAGTGCGTTGGTCAGCAGGTTCAGCACGACTTGCTTGAACTCGGGTGGACTGACCCAGGCGGTCAGCCCCGGTTGCTGCACGAATTCGATTTTCTTGGAACGGTACGGGGCCAGATGCTCGACCAGCGCAATGACGTCGCCGATCAGTTCATTGACATCGGCCGTTTGCCGCCGCTGGCTCTCACCGAGCCGCGAGAAATCGAGCAGCCGCTCGGTGATTCCCTTGCAGCGAAAAGCTTCGTCTTGAATGCGCTTGAGGTACTTGCGAACGACGCCGAGCTCTTGCTCTTCAAAAGGCGAGTCGGGCACTTCGCCGCTGCCATGCAATGTTTCATGCAGCCGGCTTTCAATCGCTTCGGCGCTCCAGGCGATCGAAGCCAGCGGATTGTTGATTTCATGCGCAACGCCGGCGGCCAGGAAACCGACGCTGGCTAACTGTTCGCTGCGAACCACTTCGCGCGTGCGCTCCTGCACCTTTTCATTCAAATGATCGCGGATCTCGACGAAGCGCTGGGTCATCGCATTGAGCGCGTCGGCTAGCTCGGAGAGTTCGTCGCGTGAGTCGAGGACGATGCGATGTTCGAAGTTGCCGCTGGCGATCAATCGCGTGCCTGCCAGCAGCTCTTTGAACGGCTGTACGACTGAGCGGCGGAAGAATGCAAACAGGAAGCCGATGATCATGAACGAACCGAGCGCCGAGACGAGGATGAAGCCGTACCAGGTGCGGTAGCGGCTGCGGACCTGATCGCGAAACTCGGCCATGCGCTTGTGCAGATGCGTTGGCAGCTCGTGCACTTTCTCGCTCAGCTCGTACAAGTCTTCGTCGATGAAAGCGGAGCGCTGGTTGATCAAAAACTCTTCGCTCTCGATGGCCGTGTCGATTTGATTGAGCTTTTGCTGAATCTCGCGCACGAGCTTGGCTTCGGTCGAGCGGTCGGTGAGCAGCGGATCGGCGTCGATCTGCATCTGCAGCTGGGTGCGGTAGCGAGCCAGGCTCTCATTGACGGTGTGCAGCTGAATGCGAAAGCGATCGCGGAGCTGACGATTGCGGCTATCGCCGAACGGATCTTGGCTTACGAGAAAGCGCGTCGGGTAATAGTCGACGCGCAGCTTGATGACGTCGCGAGCCAGCTGATCGCTGATGGCCAATTCAGAAGCGCGGGAACTGATCATGTAGGCGAGTTCGCGATACGCGTATACGCCCCGCAGACTGCACCACAGCAGGAGCAGCAGCGTACCGGCGAGCATCACAGTGCCGCACAGTATTTTTTTGCGTATCGGCATGCGCGAAAACACACGCCACCTCCCCTTGTACCGCCCGCACTGCGCGGGGAATCAAAAATTCGTTTGCCGAGCTCTATCAGTCGACACGCAGGAAGCGTGTGGTTGCCTGGCGGAAAACCGGGGGCTAACGCCCGCCGGCTGATTTATGAGCCGGCTCGCGTTAGCGTCGGGTTACCGGCCCGACAACCGCCGGCTGATTATTCGGGGGCTTGCCAGTCGAGCTGTGGCTCTTCGGCTGGCGCCTGAGCGCCGGATGGTTTATCGCTGAGCGATCGCGAGGTAGCCGCGCTGGTCGGTCGCGAACTGGCGCTCGTCGCAGGGGCAGCAAAGTTGGCCGGGGTCGCGGACAGATTCGCCGGCGGAGCGCCGGGCGGAATCATGGCTCCAACAGCCTCATCGGTGTATTGTTCGACGGCCGCCGCTGCGCGAGCCGTGCCTGCTTGGACGACTTGGTTAGCGCGAGTGGCGACGTTGTTGAAGACGGCGCTGGCGGTGTTGTTGACGTCGCTGCGCAGTTGATCGATCGGTGGTGTTTGCCACTGGGCGGTCGTGGCCGTGGTGGGAGCGCCTGCGCTGGAGCCGGTTGAAGGCAGAGGCTGCGAGGCGGTTCGAGCCGTCGTCGTGTTGCTGGCCGTCGTCGTGTTAGCCGCCGCTGCGGTGTTGGTTCCGCCGGCTGGCTGAGCATTGCTGCTGACGGCGCCGCTCTTGGCAGCGGCTCCGTTGTTGTAGTAGCTCGACGGCACCTGGTAAGTGCCTGTGCCCGGGGGCGGAACCCGCGAGCCGCTAGGAATGCCCTGGGCGACTTGCGACCAGGATTGACACCCGCTGACGCTCACCGCCAAACTCGCCAACACCCAGCCGACCACCTGCCTGCGCATGATTGCACTCCAGACCGTTTTCTGTATGTCTACCCACTCGCTGGGGAACGTTAGCGATTTTTCATCGCCGAACCAAGATCAATGTGCCATCAAAGTCGCCTTAGCCAGCATTGCCTCGCGGATTCCTCAAACGACTCCGCGCTCTCCGCGTTCTCCGCGGTAATAAACGGAACATGGGACCTGCTTGCGAGCCTGGTACCGGATCGATATTCTCCGAACTGGCCCGTCGCCGCAGTGGCCCGCTGAAAGACCGTTCATAGAGGAACTCACCCATGCAGAAACGCAAACTCGGAAATTCGGGTCTCGAAGTCGCACCGCTGGCGTTCGGCGGCAACGTGTTCGGCTGGACCGCCGACCAGGCTACTTCGTTCCGCTTGCTCGACGCCTTCGTCGATGCGGGCTTCAACTTGATCGATACCGCCGACATCTATTCGAACTGGGTCGCGGGCAACAAAGGGGGCGAGTCGGAGTCGATCGTCGGCAAGTGGCTCAAGCAGTCCGGCAAGCGCGACAAAGTGCTCATCGCCACCAAAGTCGGCATGCAGACGAGCACCGGCGAAAAGGGGCTTTCGCGCGACCACATTCGCAAGAGCATTGATGGCTCGCTGCAGCGGCTGGGCATCGATTCGATCGATCTATACCAGGCCCATCAAGACGATCCCGACACGCCGCTCGAAGAAACGCTCGGCGCTTTCGCCGAGCTGATGCACGAAGGCAAAGTGCGAGCCATCGGCGCGTCGAACTACTCAGCGGCCCGCCTGAGCGAAGCGCTGGCCGCCAGCCGCCAGCACGGCCTGCCGCGTTACGAGAGCTTGCAGCCGCAATACAATCTGTACGACCGCCAAGGATTCGAGGCCGAGCTCGAGCCGCTTTGCCTGCGGGAGCACGTGGGGGTCATTTCGTACTATTCGCTGGCCTCCGGATTTCTCACCGGCAAATATCGCTCGGAGGCCGATCTGGGATCGCGGGCGCGGAGTGGAGCGGTGAAAGGGTACCTCAACGATCGCGGCCAGAAGATCTTGAAGGCTCTCGACGAAGTCGCAGGCCGCCTCAATGCAAGTCCCGCTCAAGTGGCCCTCGCCTGGCTCATCGCCCGGCCGAGCGTGACCGCGCCGATCGCAAGCGCAACCAGCCTCGAACAACTCAGCGAACTGAAAGCCGCGGCGCGGCTTGAGCTTGATAATGAGGCCGTTGCGGCGCTCAATCACGCGAGTGCTTAGCGGAAAAGCATGCGGCGAAGAACGCCCCGGAGGGGCCGACGTGAGTTGCCCGGGGGGGGCGCCCCGGGGGACGGGTCGGCGCACGGAGCGGTGCGCGCCGGGGGGGCGCCGGCGCGTAGCCCGGCCGTTGTG
>JBQCEI010001011.1:0-2580 GCA_051960375.1 Aureliella sp.
TGGTCAGAATCAAAATCGTGTTGCGGAAGTCGACGTTGCGTCCGAAGCTGTCGGTCAAACGTCCTTCTTCCATCACTTGCAGCAGCATGTTGAACACGTCGGGGTGTGCCTTCTCGATTTCGTCGAGCAGCACGACCGCGTACGGACGGCGACGGATCTTCTCGGTCAGCTGTCCACCTTCTTCGTAGCCGACATAGCCCGGAGGGGCACCGATCAGGCGGCTGATGTTGTGCTTCTCCATGTACTCGCTCATGTCGATGTGCACCAGCGCATCGGCGTCGCCGAACATGTACTCGGCCAGCGCCTTGGCCAGCAACGTCTTACCGACACCGGTGGGACCGGCGAAGACGAAGCACCCGGTCGGACGACGCGGATCCTTCAAACCGCTGCGGCTGCGGCGGACGGCCTTGGCCACGGCGGAGACGGCTTGATCCTGGCTGACGACTCGCTTGTGCAGTTCGTCTTCCATCTTCATCAGGCGAGCGCTGTCTTCGGTGCTCAGTCGCGTCAGCGGGATACCGGTCATCTTGGAGACGACTTCGGAGATCACTTCTTCGTCGACCACACCGTCGGTTTCCCGACTCTTCTCGCGCCACTGACGCGTGATGGTTTCTTTCTTCTTGCGAAGCTTGTCAGCCTTGTCGCGCAGCGAGGCAGCTTTCTCGAAGTCCTGGTTGGCGACTGCGTCTTCCTTTTCCTTATTCAGCTTCTCGATCTCTTCATCGATGTCCTTCAGATCGGGTGGCTTGGACATGGTTCGCAGGCGCACTCGAGCTCCGGCTTCGTCGATGACGTCGATCGCCTTATCGGGCAAGCAGCGAGCCGTGATGTAGCGTTCGCTCATCTCGACCGCAGCGATGACCGCTTCGTCGGTGATCTTGACGCGATGGTGCTCTTCGTACCGTTCGCGCAGACCCTTGAGGATCTCGATCGTCTCGTCCTTGCTGGTCGGTTCGACGATGATCTCTTGGAACCGGCGGGCCAGCGCGTTGTCCTTCTCGATGTACTTGCGGTACTCGTCGAGGGTGGTTGCGCCGATGCACTGGATCTCTCCGCGAGCCAGAGCCGGCTTGAGGACGTTGGCGGCGTCGATCGCCCCTTCAGCCCCACCGGCACCGACCAGCGTGTGCAGCTCGTCGATAAACAGGATCGTGTTCTTGGCGCGACGAACTTCGTTCATCACCGCCTTGATGCGTTCTTCGAACTGACCGCGATACTTCGTGCCGGCGACCATCATCGCCAAGTCGAGCACGACGATCCGCTTGTCGGCCAGGATCTCGGGCACATCGCCGTTGACGACGCGCTGGGCGAAGCCCTCGACGATCGCCGTCTTGCCGACACCCGCTTCACCCAGCAGAACCGGGTTGTTCTTGGTGCGGCGGCAGAGGACCTGGATGGCGCGTTCGATTTCGCGAGCGCGTCCGATCACCGGGTCGAGCTTGCCTTGCTTGGCCAGTTCGGTCAGGTCGCGGCCGAAGCTGTCGAGCGCTGGCGTCTTGCTCTTGGAACCTTTGGTCGTGCCGGACGGTTCGCCACCGCCGCTGGCACCAGCCCCTTCGCGGCCGCCGCGTTCGCTTCCTTCACCGCTCTCCATGCCATGGCCGAGCAGATTGAGCACTTCTTCGCGGACGTCCTCGAGCTTCAGGCCGAGATTCATCAGCACCTGCGCAGCGACGCCCTCTTGCTCGCGTAACAGGCCGAGCAGAATGTGTTCGGTGCCGACGTAGTTGTGATTGAGATTGCGAGCCTCTTCCATCGAGTATTCGATGACCTTCTTGGCTCGCGGCGTTTGCGGCAATTTGCCGATCGTGACCATCTCAGGGCCACTCTGCACCAGCTTCTCGACTTCGAGTCGGATTTTGCGCAGGTCCACATCCAGATTCTTCAGCACGTTGGCTGCCACACCGCTCCCCTCCTTCACCAAGCCCAGGAGGATGTGTTCGGTGCCAATGTATTCGTGGTTGAACCGCTGAGCCTCTTGATTGGCCAGCTGCATCACCTTGCGAGCGCGATCCGTAAATCGTTCGTACATGTCAAAACCTCATTTCTTTGTCGCGAAAGTTGCTGTCCGGGCTCTTCGAGAAAAGCAACTAGTCAGCAACCACGCACAGGAGGACCGATCTCTTGTTGGCAGCCCGGCCAACTAACTCCGTTATGGGGACGCAAATGATGTACCGCGGGCCGTAAGTGTCAAAATGGCAAGACTAAGGGAAGTTGGAACCTCTGCAAACCCCACTCCGACCGCCGCGCCCAGGCCGTAGCTCCCATCATTCGCACGAGGTGAGCCACGGTAAACTTTACGACACAACGCCCGATCGAAAAGTGATCGCAGAGCGATTCCACGGGTTTGGACGACGAAACACCGTCCTATGTCCATCGTATCGGTTTTAGCGACGGCAAGGCAGTGCGAAATATTGCTGGCTTAAAACCATCTAAGCATCGGTGCTGGCGTCAAGCGGTTCGCCTGGCGACTCGGCTTCGTCCGAGCCTTTTGCCTCGGGCTGCTGGCTCTCTGCATATTCGCGCCTTCGCCGCTCGATGAGCTGGCGCTCGCGGCGAATCTCGAAAGTCCAGCGGGCC
>JBQCEI010001012.1:0-4119 GCA_051960375.1 Aureliella sp.
CCCAGCCCGCCGGGCTGGGCTAAGGAATCGCGGGCCTTTGGCCCTAACAGCCCACGATGCTGCAGTGCAACTGCCGTACTCCACTGTCCAAACTCATAAAGGTGCCGCTCATTGTTAGCGCAAAGCACTGTGTGGCCTTCCAGGCAATGGCACGCGCACGAATGAGCGGCCCTGTCAGGTTCGACAGCCGCTACGGCTGTTTACCCAGGGTTGCGTCGGCCCGATGGCCCCCTTGCGCTCGGTTCATCCTCCCGCTACAGCGCCCCAGATGATGAAGGGTTCGTCGCCGGTTAAGACCGCATTGGGCAGGAGCGTATCGGCCGGTTCATGCGATACGTCCTTTGAACAAACAAAGTACCTCAGCAATGGACGGCGCTCTTTGGTTACGTGATCTCGTATGGTACCGCGTAGCGTTGGGTAAGCTCGCTCGAGGGCATCGATGACCGAATCGTGCGTTGCCGGAGAATGAATCTCCAGCGAGACTTCGCTGCCGATCTTGGCCAGTGTTTGAAGATGATAAGGCACCACGACGCGGATCGAGTGCTTCGTCATGGCAGCGTCTGGACCTCGACCGAAAGGACGCGGGGGAGATCGTGAACGATGGCCCTCCAGTGATCGCCGCCGTCGGGAGACACATAAACCTGGCCCCCCGTCGTCCCGAAGTAGATGCCGGCATCTTCCAGCGTATCGGTGGCCATCGCGTCCCTGAGGACATTGACATAGCAGTTCTCTTGCGGCAAGCCATGGGTCAGCGGTTCCCACTCCGTACCGCCGGTGCGACTGCGATACACGCGGAGCTTTCCTTCATGGACATAATGTTCCGAATCGCTCTTGATCGGCACTACGTAGATCGTCTCGGGCTCGTGCGGATGCACTTCGATGGGGAAGCCAAAGTCGGTGGGCAGGTTTCCGCTAATGTTGGTCCACCAGTCGCCCGCGTTTTCGGTTCGCATGACGTTCCAATGCAGCTGCATAAAGACGACATCGGGACGCGACGGATGCATGGCCAGGCGATGAACGCAATGGCCGATTTCCGCCTCGGGGTCAGGAATATACTTCGACCTCAAGCCGCGATTGATCGGTTTCCAGGTCGTGCCGCCGTCATCGGTTCGAAATGCGCCCGCCGCTGAGATGGCGACATAAATTCTGTTGGGATTGGCCGGGTCGAGCAGAACCGTGTGGACTGCCAATCCCCCGGCTCCGGGTTGCCACTCCGAACCCCGCTGAGCTCTTAGACCGGGCAGTTCTCGCCAGGTCAGCGCCCCGTCACTCGAACGAAACAATGCCGCGTCTTCGGCGCCGGCGTAAACGACGTCGATATCAGTCGGCGACGGTTCGAGATGCCAGATGCGTTTGAACGCCCAGGGATGAGGCGTGCCGTCGTACCACTTATGAGTTCCGACGTCACCTTCGTAAACAAACTTGTTACTCGCTCCGGCAGGCTGGCCGGTGAACTCAGGTAGCGGCTCGCTCCCGGGCTGCTCCCAAGTACGGCCGCCGTCGTCGGAGCGCTGAATGACTTGCCCGAACCAGTCGCTGGACTGCGACGCGTAGATCCGATTGGAATCGACGGGCGAACCTTTCATATGGTAGATCGTCCAGCCGGCAAAAAGCGGCCCTTCGATGTTCCATTTTTCACGCTTCCCATCCGCCGACAGGATGAAGGCACCCTTCGCCGTGCCAACCAGTACGCGTACTCCGCTCATCGGTTCTCTCTCCACGTTGCGCTGCCTGCTCAAGTTCTGCTTTTTACACCATTCCAGTGAGCTGTTGTCGTTTGGCTGGCGAGTAAATCGACAAAAATCTCTCGGGCTCTTAGCGACTTTGTCGTGGTTGCTTTAGCCGCCCTGTCGGGGCGGCTGCGAAGCGCCGCCCCGGGGTATTGGTGCAACAACCATCATTGTGCGGCAATTGATCGGAGTCTTGAGGACCAAAGGTCCGTAATTCCTTAGCCCAGCCCAGCGGGCTGGGATCGCTTTCGCCCGCGGGATCCCAGCCCGCCGGGCTGGGCTAAGGAATCGCGGGCCTTTGGCCCTAACAGCCAAAGACGCGGCAGTGCAATTGCCGCAAACGAAAGTCAAAACTCATAAGGGGCACAACAACATTTTGTTATGCCACTTCAGGGCGACCGAGCCCAAGCGGATCGCTTACCTGGGGCGGCGCTCGCGGCCTGGCGGCCGCTCCGCTCTGCCCCAGGCTACTATGTTGCTGCCCCTTTGGGGCGAAGAAGAAAGCAAAGCGACCGTCACGACGCATAAGGGTCGGAACTCGTCTTGACCATCGGCAAAATGGCCTCGGGGACAGAGTGCTTTGCTGGCGAGTATAGTTACGGCTTACCCTGCACTTTTGGTCTCGAACGGCAGTTACCACCCCGGGCAATGTGCTGTGTCGCGAGGGAATTGGACCCGAGCTCCTTGCAGTGACCTACGGACCACCTCTCCGGTAACCGATTTGCCCATGAAAAAAACTGCTGGTCCGAGCCAAGACAATCCTTACGCCGCTGCTTCCCAATACTCCAGCGAAGGCATGGTTGCTCAAGCCCATCTTGCTATGCACTATTTTCTATTGGTAACCTCCGTGGCGGTTGTTGCTGGTACATGCGCCTATTGGGCTGAGGATGGGCTGTTTTGTGTACTTGCCGTTAGTGTGTTGTTGGCACGGCTCCTTGCGCCAATGCTACCGGGCGCTGATCTAATGCGATCGATTGCTTTCTTGCTGATAACTTGGGGTTGTACGTATTTAGGCGTTCTTGCAACCGACATTGATATGCTGGTTCGTATTGCGGCCCACACAGAGCTGGCTATGGTGATGGGATGGATAGGGCTGTTTTATAGTCTTGTTGCTATCGCAACCTTAATAGTGCTGGAGCTATTATGTGCCTTCGTGGTATCGATCATTGCTCCTCATCACCGAGATCTGTAGGGCCGACCACTTCTGGCGGTTTAATGGTAGCCTAGCAGTGGAGAAGCCCTGGGGAATGCGAGAGCGCAAGAAATGTCCGCCCCGGAGGGGGCCGGCGTGGCGCCGCTGAACCGCCTACGCCGGCCCCTCCGGGGCGGAAATTGCCATGGGCCTGCTTCGTCCCCGGGGCTTCCGCCCCGGGCTACTGACGACGGCCCCTCCGGGGCGAACCCGAGCCGCTGTGCTCTTGCGCTGCGCAACGAGTCATCGATGTTGCCAACTAGCCATTCCGCAGCTTTTATCAGTCCAGGGATCGGCTGTGTCGCCGGGCTCGGCGCTCACCCGTGATATCCGGGGGTCAGTCGCACGAACGTGCTGAAATCACCTCGGTTTGGGACGAGTACCGGCGACTCGATCCCAAGCATCTCGGGTGGCCAGTTTGGCTTTCTCCCAGGTCAACCGGGTGCTGCCTTTGGTTGCCTCCCACCTGCGCTTCAAGTCGCTTTCGCGATCTTCGAATCGCGCGTTGCCGTCGTAGGATTCCCAGCCGACTCGATATGCGGGCTCGTAGTGATCGTATTCGAGCGCCGGGTCGGCATAGGGGCGGCTGGCATAGTTGGATCGCCAGTAGTCCGTCTCTACCGTGGGGTCTATGTTTTCGGCAACTGCTTTGCCGCCCAGTCCTCCAACGACGCCACCTGCCACCGCTCCCACTACGGCTCCGACGGGTCCGCCGACTGCGCCGGCTGCAGCACCGGCTGCTGCGCCGCCAACTGCCGCGCCTAATCCCGTTCCAACCGGATGCGAGCCCGGCTCACCGGTCAATGGATCTTCGTTCCGGTCCGCTGCTTTCGCCCGATCACTGGCTGACTTCGGGTTTTTTGATTCCGACATGATTCACCGCCCGTGGCTGAAGGACTCACGCGGCACAGTGATGATGAACGCATCAGATCCGTGCCACCGCTGCAATGCCAGCCAGGGCAAACCATGTACCAACGCACTTCAGGCTGGGCCCCCGGGCGATTTGAACATACGCCGAGCAGATCGTGGCGAAGCGGCGGCATGCGCATGTGATGCTCAATGCGGAGTTGCACCTGGCAGCGATGATTGCCTCGCTTCGAAGACCCGGGCGTGAACCATTCTTCTTCGCCTCGGGCGGGGCAGCCACATAATAGCCCGGGGCAGAGCGCAGCAGCGCCAGCTGCGAAGCGCCGCCCC
>JBQCEI010001013.1:0-5880 GCA_051960375.1 Aureliella sp.
GCAGGATCGATCGACATGCCGCCCGGCGCGTTGGCCAACGCATACGTCACCGAGTCGCCGTCGGGGTCCGCCGCCGTGACGCGGTACGCATACGGCTGCGACTCGGTCGGACGAGAGCTGATGATCGTCGCCGTGTCGCTGTCGCGGTTGGCGGCGACAATATCCTCGCGGCCATCGCCATTGAGGTCGCGCAGGGCGAGCGCAGTAGGCGCGTGATCGATGCGAATCGGCTGCGGCGTCTGGAATTTGCCGTTGCCCAGACCGGCATACAGGCTCACTTGCTGTTCGGTCGGATTGGCAACGACCAAATCGGGCGTGCCGTCGCCCGTTACATCGCCCACCACCAGGTCGCTGAAGCTCGCCTGTGTCGGTACCGGCACACCGGCCTGGAATGCTCCACTGCTGAGTCCTTTCAAGATGACAAACGCTTCGTCCGGGGCGCTGCCGAGCACCAGATCGCGGACGCCGTCTCCGGTAACATCCCAGGCGGCGACCGTGCTGGGATGAATGCCGACCGGTATTTCTTGCGCAGCGGCAAAGCTACCGGCCCCGTCGCCGGCTAGCAGCGACACCGAGGCACCGTCCTCGTTGGCGACGATGATGTCCGCAGCGCCATCGCCGGTCACGTCGGCCAGCGTAATGGCTCCCGGGCGTCTGCCGACTGGATAGTTCGTAGATTGAAACTTGCCATCCCCTTGGTTGACGAAGAGGGTCACAGTACCGGTGGCGTTCGCCGTCACAATCTCCACGCGGCCATCACCGTTCAAGTCCGCCACTGCGACAGCCACGGGGCTGGCGCCGGTGAAGAGATCTTGAGTGCGACTGAAAGTGTTATCGCCGTTGCCGAGCAGCAATTTGACTCGGTCATTGCGGGTGCTGACTGCGACGACATCGCGCCGCCCGTCGCCATTGATGTCGGCCGTCGCGACATCGTGCAAGCCAGGACCGTTACCGTACATGGTTGCCACGAGTGCCAGGTACGCATCGAAGTAAACGATGTCCGCTGCCCCGTCTTGATTCAAATCAGTCACCGAGACTGACGTGTTGGCTGATGGCACAGCGGCTGCATAACGCTCTGCGGGATCGAATGTGCCGTCGCCGCGTCCGATGAGCAGCGCCGGATCTTGAGTGTAGTAACTTGAAACGCTCACGATATCGAGCACGCCATCCCGATTGACGTCGCTCACTGCCACCGAGTTGCCATTGGCCTCGGCGTAGCGGCTGGGGGGAGCAAACGTGCCGTCTCCGTTGCCCAACTGGATATAGGATCCGGTGCCGTTGACGATGCTAACGAGATCCTGCTTGCCGTCGCGATTCAAATCGGCAGCAACCATCTCGTTGCTCTCGTAGTAGCCCGGATGGGAAACGAGCGGAGCTGCAAACGTTCCGTCGCCATTGCCCGGGAAAACGTACTGCCGTTCGGGATTGTCGGCGTTGATTCCGACGACGTGCGCAACCAGATCGACGATGCCATCACCGGTGAAGTCGGCAGCGGTGAAGCCGTTGGATGGATAAGCGGTGAGCGGTCCAATGGAGGATGCAATGGGATTGCCATCGGTGCCCGCGACGAGTCGAAAGTGTCCAGGGTTGCTGGGGTCATTGAGCCAGATCTCGATGTGAGCGTAATCTTGGATCCAGCCCGCGATGTCGGGCAAGCCATCTCGATTGAAGTCCGCCACGCTCATGTTCTGGGCAGCATGGTATCCAGGGTTAGAAAAGACGGTCGGCTGAAATGTGCCATTGCCCAACCCCAGCGAGACGATGTACCGAGGAAACGGACCGGCTTGTACGCCGTCGCCGGCGCTGTAAACCACATCGAGAATGCCGTCGGCATTGAAATCGGCGACGCGCGCGTGGTTGCTAAAAAATTCGCCCGAACCGGAGATGTAACCGGTCCCCGGAAAGGCCCGCCCCAACGTGCCATCGCCTTGATTGGGAAACACTGCCAGCGAGCCGCCGACTTGAATCGCATCGGGCAAACCGTCGCCAGTAAAATCGCCCGTCACTACGTTGGAGCTTGTATGCCCGGAGACCGGTGTTCGATCGGTGATGATCGGAGCATCGACTTTACCTGGCGTGGTGCCCAAATGAATGTTGACGCTGCCTGGGCGGTATTCGTTCTCGCTGGCCACTACCAAGTCCGAGACGCCGTCGTTGTTGAAGTCGCCGAACAGAGCGCCTTTGGAAATCGACGAGCTTCGCTGGACGCCGGGCGTTCCCGAGCCGATCGAGCCAACGTAGCGCGTCATGGTGAAAGTGCCATCGCCCTTGTTGACTCCGACCAGAGCGATCTCACGCGCTTCCCAGTTCGCGTTGAAAACGACGTCGGGCTTGCCATCGCCGTTGATATCCATGGGCGAGTTGTCCGTGGCGGCGCCGCGCTGTGAAAAGGTGTACGACATGACTTGACCGTAGGCGCTGTCGTCGATCAACATGCGGTACGTTCCATCGTCTTGTCGTTCGACAAGCCGAAACGTTCCTGAAACAGTCGATAGAGCTATCTCGCCTCGGCCGTTGCCGTTGAAGTCGGCGATCATCACGCCGGTCGGTTGAAAACCCGTGAGAATCTGCAGGTCGAAGAAGTTTCCGGTCCCGTCGTTGCGCAACATCGCCAAGGTGGCATTGCCATAAGAGGCGACCGCCAGATCGGGCTTGCCGTCGCCATCGAGATCGCCGATGGCTAAATCGATCACTCCGTTGCCAAGGGTGTAAACACTGCCGGCAGTGAAAGCTCCGGTGCCGTCGCCCAAGTGAATCTGCACCTGCGTCCCGCCGCCGCTGACCAAGTCGAGATTGCCATCCCCATTCAGATCGGCCGTCTGAACGATGCCGCCTGGAATGCCTGACATGACCTTGGTCGGCGGACCAAATGTGCCATCCCCCTTGCCGCGGAGCAGCCACAAGCCCGTTTCGGTCGAAGTGCCAGCTGCCACAATCAAGTCGAGATCACCATCGCGATCGAAGTCGCGCGAGAGAATGCCGTACGGCGTGACGTGCGGATAGCGTGGCAAGTCGATGTAGACAGGATCTTGAAACGTTCCATCGCCGTTGCCGTGCCAGATGAGAATCCAGCCGACGGTGCCGACGTATGAAATATCGTTGATCGCCGTTCCCGCCAGATCGAGAAAGCCGTCGCCATCGAAGTCCCCCTTGGCGATGCCATAGACGGCGCTCGTCCGCAGCGGATAAGGAAAATTGACCGGCAAGGTGATGCCGTCGCGGAACGTGCGATAGAGCACCGCCGGTTCGCCCACACTGGTAGATGTCGCCGGCGCATAGCTGCCACTGCCGTTGCCCGCGGCCAGCGAGATGATTTGATCGCCGGGATCTGCCGTCACCAGTGAGAACGCTCCGGTGCCATCGAAGTCTCCAACGGCGATCGCGACCGGGTCGCGTCCGACCGGCACATCGCGCAGATCAAACGAAGTCACCACCGAAGCGTCGGTGACAGGTCGCGAAGTGATGATCGGCGGCCGATTGGGCAAACTGTCGACGACCGATAGCGTGAAGGCTTGAGAGATCACACCGCCTCGGCTATCGGCGACGCGGATCTCGACCGCATGCGAACCGACATCGGCGCTCGTGGGCACCCACGTCAAGTTTCCCGTTGCGGAATCGAGCACCGCGGCGCTCGGCCCGCTGACCAGCGTGAACACCAGCGGATCGCTCTCGGCGTCCTCGGCCTTGACTGAGTACTGGAAAGCCCGGCCTACAACCGCCTGGTTGACCGGCAGGCTCGTGATCGTCGGTCCGCGATTCAGATGCCCAAGCACTTTCAAATCGTAAGTGAAGGCAACGCCTTGTGGATTGTAGAACGCCAAGTCGCGGCTGCCGCTGGCCTCACCCGGCGCAAGCGAATTGGCACTGCCGACCAGGGGAACCTCGAGATACGGCGTGCCGTCGGGCATGAGGCCGTCGTAACCGGTCAGCACGACCGACGGGTCGCTCAAGTCGGCAACAGCGACATAGAGCGGCCCATCGACTGCGTACTGGCCCGAGTTCTGAAGCAGCAAATCTGCATGCACCCGAGCGCTAGTTGCTTGGAGCGATGTGCGGCGATAGGTGGGTCTTATGCTCGCCGAGACATCGGATAAAGCGCTGAGGTCGATGCTTTGCCGCGAGAGAGCGGAGGCGCTGTCGCTCGGCGTCGGCCCAGTCGGCTGCGCGCCGGCTACCAGCGAAAAATCGTCGATCCAGACCGAACTATCGTGGTCCTGGTCGTTACCCAACAACCGAAAAACGATTTTGGCTGCGGTGCCCGCCGGCACACCGGCCAGGCCGATCGTTACTTTACTGCCATCGAGTTCAACGCCGTTGGGATAAGCGAGCGACAGCCCTTCGACCGCGTTCAGAAACGCATCGCGATCGGCTTGAAAGGTCGGCACGAGCGGCACACCGCTGGCATCTACAACCGCCACTTCGAACGCATCGCGCATGGTGCCGCTGGCCGACGCATCGAACTTCAAGTCGTGGTAGCTGAACTGGACCGATGCCAGGACCGAAGGCACGACGAAATCGGTCGTCAGCGCGACTTGGAATGAATCTCCTTCTCGCAGCACTGCCTGGCAACTGCTGGCGGTGACACCGCCGCGGCCGCTGTCAGAGCCGCCGCTTTCGCTGGCGGTCCAGCCGCTGAGCTGCGGATCAAAGCAGAAGGTTCGCTCGATCGACGTTGCCGTCGTCGCAAGATTGCCAGCCGCGTCATAGGCGGAGGCTTGAAAAGAATTGGTGCCGGTTGCAAGTGGCAAGCTCGCGACGCTGAACTTCCCCGACGCATCGGCCGACGCTTGCGCGCCGACCGGCAGGATGTTCACTGACAGTCCCGGTTCGGTGGTGCCGACCAGTCCGGCATTCCACTTCTCGGTGATTCCATCGCCCAAGGGAAGCGAATCGTCATCGGGATTCAGCGCGAGCGAAAGCACTGGCCTCTGCGTGTCGAGAACGAACTGCATCGAGTCTTGCCAGACGCGATGCCACGGGTCCAGCGCCGTCATCTCGACTCGATGCGTGCCGTCGTCCTGCCCGCTGGTGGCTAGTCCGGAGCGGAACTCGAACGAGCCACAGACCGGTACGACGTCGAACCATGCACCGTCATCGACTCGGGCCCGCAGGGAAATGACGCCGGTTGGAGTAAGAATTCTCCCCGCGATGCGATCGTCGAACGTAACCTTGTCTTGATTGGTCGAGCCCTTGGGAGCCGTATCCCTCGCCAAGCCCAGCGAGAACATCGGCCCGGTGGGAAGGTTGTTGAGCAGGTTGATGACCAGCAGGACATCGATCGGGGAGATGAAGTTGTCGCCGTTGACGTCGTAGAATGGTGGCGGCGATTTGTCGGGGCTGGGCGTCGGCACTGGGCCAGCACCGTTGGTGTTGATCTGGTTGATGGACAGCAGCGCGTCCAGAGGAACCACGTACCCATCGCCGCTGACGTCGAGCGCGTTGCACGCGTTTTGCCAGGAAGCGGTGAGCATCAGCCGAGGTTCGAGCAGTTCCATTTGGAAGGCTCGCCTGCGCCGGTTACTTCGCCCTGTTGCTCTTCTCAATTCAAATTGACCTGAGCCGAACTTAACGGACATTAGCCGCTGCCTCTTTCGCGCACCTGCGAGCGCTTCTCGTTGTTTGCGTACCGTCATCGCTGATGCGCGAAGCGTAAAGCAATCGCCGAGCCCAATACCGTCCGGAATTTTGTAACCCGGCGGGTAAGCGGGGGACGAACCCACCCGTGGAGCCCGACAATCCATGATTGGTCTGCTAAGGCTGAAGACGTCTCCGCTCCGCCCCCTCACCCCCGGCCCCCACACCCCGAAACCGGGGGATGGGGAGGGTAAAAAATAGACGCCGGGGGCCCATATGAATTGTAAAAACCCAAGCCCCCCCTGC
>JBQCEI010001014.1:0-2347 GCA_051960375.1 Aureliella sp.
TCAGACGCCGGTCGTCTACTAGTCTTTGAACGGCAGCATTGCTAATGCGGGCCGACATCAACGACAAATGTTCGATGTTCCTTAAGTTTGCCAGTAGGTAGTTCACAGACTCGTCGTCTATTCCACCCTGCGCCGTGAGGTATCCCGTAGTCCTTGCCTTCACCGCGTCCAACCATTGCCGAGGCCAGATTGAGACGTACTGAAGACTATCGAGATCGTTCATCGCATCGACGACTTCCTCAAAATCTTTGCCCGTGGTTGTCGGGGTCGGATGCCATTTTACGCCGCGAACGGTATAGATCAGATGATCGCCCAGTACCCTGGCAAGAGTCGCGCGAACCACCGATGGTGCCTGACCATCTTCGAAAAGATAATCGAACTGGCATGAGCCACCTAGTTCCACGATGCGCTGACAAGCGTACTGTTGCCTGCGCCCCCTGTTCGTCAGAATGCCGATCCCGATCGCCAGAGCGGTAAGCAGCACGAGCAGCAGGCGCAATGAAATTCGAATCCTTCGCATTTGCTTCCTGCACGCTGGAACAACGGGAACGACTGAGCCAAAGACGTGATTGCAAGAACGGTAAAGCAGCACGCGTTCGATGGCTGGGAGTCCATCACGTTATTCGACCAATTAGTATCCCGTCAACAACTCCTTGCCGAAACGGCCCGGCCAGTCGCAAGACTTGAGCGTTTGCTGGTGTTCATCGAATCGACAGCAAGACTGGCAATACCGCTGCCATCCACAGCAGAAGCGACACGACCGGGCAAAGGAAATACCGATACGGACTCGAACTGCGGTAAAGCAGGTATGCACTCGTTGCGGCAATAATGACGACCCAGCATGTCCCACGGAGCAGCTGCAAAAATTGCGCAAGTTCGCCCATCGGCATTCGCGTCCCCCAGTCGTCTCTGAGAATTGCCCGGCGACTGACCCAGAAGATAATCCCAAACAACAAGACGGTTAGCCCGCAGATAGCTAATGCCCAGAGATGGCTGCGACGAGACGCGGAATGTTCGTGCATTATCGTGGAGGAAACTCCGAAGCGAGATTTTTTGGCGCCTTCGCTCGTTGGCTTAGCGAAACGGAAAACGCCCAGCACCAACGAGCCGTCGCTTTGCCCGAGGAAGGGTGAAAGGCCACCAGCCCTCCAAAACATCATCGTAAGAGGCATCATGATTCGGTGGATATAAATAGCCGAGATACTCTCGCCGAATGCAGGAGCCATCGCACGACACCGATTCAACCGAGCCATCATATTCGCAAGCAAGATAGTCGTGGAAGACGCCGAGGTCTCCGGGCTTGGCCAACAACAATTTGGCAAATGCAGCGATGATGCGGTCGCGCACCTTGGCGACCATCCCGTCGGGAAACATCAGTCCTGGTTCGCCGACGTAGCCATATTCCCCAATGGCCCCATCGCGCGTATCGCACAGCAAGACGGGATAGAAAGCCCAGTTGCCGCTTACAGCATCGACGACAATGGACGCAAATTGAAAGTCCAAAAGCGTCTGCAGGCAATGACCGGTAGGATGATTGATGCCGAAGATGGCGATCAGTCGAGCGCGAATCCACAGCGACTCGAAACCGAACGGCTCTTCATCAAAAAAGGGCTCTAAAACAGACGAGTCGATGTGGTCTTCTAAGTAGTAGAGTTGGTCCGCAAAGCTGAAATTGCCAACGATGGGAACGAAGGTAATTCCATTGCGATGCACGCTCGACCCGATAACGTTGGTTAATCCAGTAAACACACTATCTCTTCGGCAAAACGTCAAGATTCAACCAGCCGCCTCACATGTGCTCGACCATGCGAATACCGTCTGTGCCAATATAGCTGCGAGGCGGTTGGAAGGCGCCGAGAAAATTCTAGCGACAAACTTCGCGGCTTCGCGCCTTCGCGTGAAACAAAAATGAAGAGGTCTCACGCGAAGACGCGAAGGGGCCAAGAGAACAAGAATGCCGGCGAAGTTTAACGGCGGCGTCGCCCCTCGCTTACGCGTCGGGTTACAAGGGCTACTCCTCGTCCAGTGTGGCACTGGCTATGCCAGTGCTCTTTTTTCGAAGTTTACCGTGTTCAGGACCGTGAACACTCTCCGATGGCGAACTGTCCGGCAACACTTCTCGGCCGAAGTTGGATTTACCCTGGAGCGCTTAACCGGCCCGTCTGCCCTTCAACTTCGAAGCAGAAGACACTGGCATAGCCAGTGCCACACTCGGCTTATAAGGCTACTCCGCGCCCTCCGCGTCCTCCGCGGTAAAATCTTCTTCCGAACGCACTTTCCCGCGGGCGATGTAGTTGGCGCGGCGGCGGGCGTAGGCTTGGGCGGCGGGCATTTGCTCTTGGAGCCA
>JBQCEI010001015.1:0-2042 GCA_051960375.1 Aureliella sp.
AACGCTTAGATCGTCTCGCAGGCGAGGTAATTGTAGCGCGACTCGATCTCCGCGCGGACCCAAGCGGTCAACGGATGGTCGCGGTACTGGAGCTTCTGCGCAAGCGTCTTACCGGCGGCCCGCTTGCCGCTGTTCTGGCCGGCTTCATCGTCTGGACCGGTCTCCGTGTTCGACCGAACTCCCACTCGCAGATAGACCAAACGCTGTCCACGGCCGTTCGCATCGACCAGCCGAGTGCGGTCGACGTAACCGGCCACGCGCGCGTAGATGTCGCTCGAGACCAGCAGGCTGCGAGCGAAACCGTAGAGGGCTTGCTCGATCGAAGCTTCCCACTCGCGCTCGTCTGGAGCAAGGCTGATCAGTTCGGCGGCAAACGGCAAGTCGCTGGGGGCGAGTTTCAAATCGCGGCACATCTTTTCGCGAAGCGCGATGAAGGCTTCGGGCAGATTGCCTTTGCGCTTCTCCAGAGCTTCGAGTTCCGCGCGGTCCTCAGCCAACTGGTTCGACTGGTTGCCGATCTCGTATTGCAAACGATCGTACGTTTGCCGCAGTTCCTCGCGCTGCTTGTTCAAGGCGCGGCGGCGTTCGTGGATTTGGGTGCGCACTTTGAGGAATTGTTCGGGCGAGGTGATCTGCGTCGCGATCCCCGCCAGGCGAATCTGCCCTTCGAAACTTGCCCGCCTCGCCGCTTTCAGTTTGGCGACCTCTTCGGCTTGATGGATCAGACCGGGGAGTTGACGCAAGCGATCGCCGCCGGCGTTTTCAATTTCGATATCCAGCCGAGCGATCTCGCTGCGCAAGCGATCTTGCAGCTTGTCCAAGCGACCGATCTCGCCGCCGAGGTAATCGATCTGTTCCTGCCACTTCTCGCAGAGCGGTTCGAGCAGGTGCACTTGCTCGCGGGCGAAGTACAGCGGCGTGGCTTCGAGCAACCGCCGCGCGTCGAGCACCTCGCGCTGATGTTTTTCAAAACGCTCTCCGTCGGCGACGACCGGCCGGAGCAGTTCATCTTGGAGCCGTATGCGAACCAGCATGCGATGCGATTCGCTCAGTTCGTGAAAGTGCCGCAAGAGCTGACCGACGCGCTCGTTCCAGGGCTTGCGCTCGAGCATGTGCTGGCGGATGAAGACATCCAAGCGCTGCACATCCTTCACGGCGACCGTCTGATTGAAGATGTCCATCGCCTTGGGGCGAAAACCGGTCGCCTTCTGCAGCCACTGAAAGTACTCTTTGTAGCTGGTGGTCGTCTTGAAGCCGCGGTCGCGGAGTTGCCTGGCGATACCGCTGGCCAGACTCAGGTCGCCGACATCTTGAACGATGCCGCGCTCCGAATCGGCGAAGGCGTACACTTTCTCGACGGCGTTCTCAGCATCGAGGTAGAGCACCTGGCAGACGGTGAACACCTTGCCGAGGCCGGCGTTTTCGAAGGAAGCGAGGATGACGGAGTATTGCCCGCGGCCGCTGCGAAGATACTGGATCTGAGGCCGGCCGCCATCGCCGAGCGTGCGGTCGTAGGCGCCGCGGATGTAGGTGCGTTCATCGCGCTCGTTCTTGGTGGCGCCGGCGGCCACGTTGTAGTTGCGGGCCAGCGGCCGCACGAGCAGCGTCAGCAGAGCGTCGACGAGGGTCGATTTGCCCGAACCGTTTTCACCGATCAGCAGCGTCGTTTGCCCGCGCGGCTGTACCGAGTAAACCGCGCCGTCGAACGTACCCCAGTTGTAGACCTCCAGCTTGGCCAGGCGGAATCCGGGCGCCGGTGGCGGCAGGTCGTCCAGTTCAAGATCCATAGCGGCTTTACTCTTCTTTAACATCTGCAGCTGCAGCTTCCTTTTGAGCTACTGCCTCGACCAGGCTCTGACGCAAGCGTTCCAGATCGGCCAAAGGCAGTCGCGCTTTGATAATGCGTCGCACTTCCCACGAGGGCGGCTCTTGCTCGAACTGCCGCACGAATTTCAAGTCTTCCAATTTGCGCAGGGCGGCAACCAGCGTGCGATTGAGGCGGACTTCGTCGGTCTGCTGCGGAAAAAATGCTTTCCACATCG
>JBQCEI010001016.1:0-5028 GCA_051960375.1 Aureliella sp.
CGCTCTCGCGACCGCAGGGGCTGAAAGAGGGAAGTGGGAGACGGGCGACGCGCGGGTACCTTGGGTTGGCACCCAAGGCTAACGCAGGACGCCGCTGCCGCGGCTGGCGGAGCTGTGCGCATGGGAACTAGTGCCGTAGCGCTGAGCACGGCGCGTTTGTAGCCGCGCTATCGGCGTCCTGTGGTAGCCTGGGGTGACCACCGGTGACCACCCCAGGTGCGATTAGGCGGCATGCTTTTACTCGGACACGTATGCCAGCTGCGTTTCTGTGCCGAGGAGCACACGTAGTAGCGGTAACGGCGCGCTTTTTTCTTCGTCGTGTGCGATGGCGAGATAGCACAGTCGCAGGCCGAGCAGCGGAGCTGCCCCTTGAGCAAAGCGCCGAACTTGTTCCGAACGTCGGCACCACCGATGTGCCTAGAGACATCGCCAGAAAGTCCGTGCGAAGCCTGCGAACGCTTTGTAGATTGGGAGCTTGGCCAGTCGCTAGCTAGCGATGCCTTTTCCGTGATGTACTCGCGATTCTCTCCGCTAACCAGGGAGCAAACTGAGGCGATTCTTGCCTTTCTGAAACACCTGAGAGAAATCTGGTATCCTGACCAGTCGCAGCCGCCTGGCCCGCTGAAGCGAGCCATAGCGAACTGGTCGCACTTTGCCGGGAGAGCGCCGCCATGCTGTCGGCGGCACGGTGCTCGGCACAAGTTCCCACCCACGTGTTACCTTTAGCGCCAGCCCAATCCCTTCGGCCAGGTCATCGCAAGCTTCGTCGGCTAAATCATGAGCACCTTTGCTTACAACACGATCACCGCCTTGCTAGAAATTGGAGTTCTAATTTCCTTTATCGTGATGGTCATATCGTCGATCGCCATGATCGTGCGGTGGAAAACGCCGCAACGTCGTGGACACGGCGTTCGACTGTTGGTCGCGCTCATGGCAATTCCGTGCTTGATTGGAATACAACAGGCGATGCTCTGGCTGGTTTTCCTGCCGGCGCTTGGCCGTGAGCAGATGGCGGAGTTCAACGCCGCCCGTGCCGAAAAGCTTGCCAAGACGTCTGTCTTACAGGTAGGCGACACTGCTCCACAATTCTCGCTGCCAACCGCTGATGGTGATGAGTTCTCGCTTCCGGACCATGGCATCATCATTCTAATTAATTTCTTTGCGACCTGGTGCGGACAATGCCAGATCGAGCTTCCTCATGTCGAGCAAATCTGGACGGCAAATAAAAACAATGCACGCTTTCGATTGTTGGTAATCGGTCGCGAGGAAACCATGGAAGCGGTCCGGGCTTATCGCGAAAAGAACGGCTTTTCATTTCCGATTGCTGCTGATTCCGATCGTTCCGTCTATTCGCTGTTCGCAAGTGAATCGATTCCGCGCACACTGGTCGTTTCGCCCGATGGAAAAATTGTTTACTCAAAGGCTGGCTTCACGGAAGAGGACCTTGTCGAACTGAATGCGGTCCTTGAAAAGCAACTCGAGAGTCTCAGATAGGTCCATTTCGCAAATTGCCTACGAACGCGACCGAACGATGACTAATCCGTATAAACCGTCCACCGAAGCGACGCTAGTCGTGCCCCCGCGAGGCAGTCGCGTTCGCCATTCACTTGCCGTGATTGCGATGCTTGGGGGACTGTACGTCGCAGCAAGCGGTATAAACCGTTTCATCTCTTACGGTGGCTTCGCTCTTCTTGCGGCCATGTCAGAATCGGAACGCAGATCTGCTGCTCTGTGGGCGGTGACTCACCTAGCTGGAATCACTGCGGCATTTGCCGTGAGTCTGGGCCTCCTTGGAAATCGCAGGCGAATGGTGCTCTGGGGGGCTGCGGGCTTCGTCGCGGTATGCATTTATTCTTGGGCTCGTCCTATGGATTTTCTGTGGTTCGGAGGAACGCGGTAACGTGAAGCGGATAACCAGGCCGTAAACCGGAACGGCTGACTACCGTGGAATCCTGGAAAGAGTGCTTGCTGTCATCCGCCCTGATACGGCCGAAGAAAGCGAGGCAAGGCTAACGCAGGACGCCGCCGCCGCGGCTGGCGGGGCCGTGTCCATGGGAACTAGTGCCGTATCGCCGAGCACGGCGCGTTTGTAGCCGCGCTAGCGGCGTCCTGTGATAGCCTGGGGTGCCAACCCCAGGTGCGATTAGGCGCCGATACGGCATTGGCCGCGAAGCGGCTACCTGCCCCTAAGCAGCGGAGCGAAAAGGTAGTCGCTCTCGCGACCGCAGGGGCTCCAGGATGGAAGAAGGGAGACGGCGACGCGCGGTAAAATTGTGTTGGCCCCCAAGGCTAACGTTGGACGCCGCTGCCGCGGCTGGCGGGGCCTGTCCATGGGAACTAGTGCCGTATCGCTGAGCACGGCGCGTTTGTAGCCGCGCTAGCGGCGTCCTGTGATAGCCTGGGGTGCCAATCCCAGGTGCGTTAGGCGCCGATACGGCATTGGCCGCGAAGCGGCTACCCTCCCCCTGAGCCGTGGAGGGAAGAGGTAGTCGCTCTCGCGACCGCAGACGCTCCAGGATGGAAAAAGGAAGGCGGCGACACGCGCGTACCTTGGGTCGGCACCCAAGGCTAACGCAGGACGCCGCTGCCGCGGCTGGCGGAGCTTTGCCCGTCTTGGATGAGTTCGCCGAACGGACTGGATACCAAACACCGACCTAATCAAGTAAACGGAGAAAGCGGCTTTAGCTGCTCGCCTTTCTATGAATGCTAAACTTGTGTTGCTCGTGTTTACAGCTCTCATAATTGGCTGTGGTATTTCATCCCTCGCGCATCATTATCTGTACGGGTACTATTATGAGGTTAAGGATGAAGAGGCTCTCCGTGCTGGGCCCGGTACGGTGAAGCTGCGCCACGTTCTGGAGACTCGAGGTGTTCCCTTCTTGCAGTCTGAGAAGTCGGTGATTGTTCTTGCGCCTGCCGATGGGGCTGAGGTTAAAATATTTGAGGCTGAGCCCACGTTTAAAGAGAAGCTGCCGCAAGTATCTCATGTAAACGTCAGCGATTCCGAGGTGTCCTGGAACGATGGCGTGCGTTCGTACCGGCTTCTCATTGAGCCTCTGGCGGACGAAAAGAGTCTCAGTGCGATTTCTGCTGGAAGAGATTAGGGGAGGCGGTTGAGTGGCATGGTGAAGTGTGCACCTGCCACGCAGGAGCCCCGTCGGTTCGCGGTGCTCTGCGCGTTAACACGCTGGAAGGCTTGCTTGCTAATGTCTGCTGCGGAAATCGAAACCTGGTTCCAGCAGTGCGTCGACGGAGAGTTCACTCTCGCGACCACTGCAATTCCGCTGATTCATAGCGGGATGCCGGTGACGGCGCAGTCCATCGTATACTGCACTAAGCCGCACTGCCTCGGTCGCTTGCGTATACTCGAACGTTTACCGGCTCCGTATGCAGTAATTGGGCGTTACGGACTGCCGTTGGGAGACAGGCTCGACGAGGTGTGGGGCACGACGTTGGGGAGCTACTTCGTCGGCGATGCTGATCCGGTGGATCTTTTCATATTCGCATGGCTGCGCGCGCAGCGGGACCTTCAATGGATCGGCCTTTCCGATGACTTTCTGTTGGGGCAGAACACTGACCAGCTTAACCGGATTACGGTCCCATTGAGCAAAGCGGAGGCTGATGCTGTCGCGCGGTTACCACTGGTGTGTCCAGATTACCGCGAACTGCTCGGACCCTACTGCTCCTCCTTACTTGACTCAGGTTGCAAGATTGAACTCGAAGGGGCGATCATTACCCTGCAAGAATCTTCGAGCGAGAAGTGAGCCACCGCGCACCTCGCGAAGAATCGGTCCCATCCGGAGCCCGGGGGTCACCTGATCATGAGGCGGCAAGCTGGGAGGGACGTGTTGTGTCCCCAGGCTATTTTGTACGTCGCGTTTTCGTTCGACCTAAGCTCCCTGGTTGAAAGGTTGCTGTTTTGTTCAAGAGTCTGCGTAGCTTGTTCGTACTAGTGACCTGCATAGCTGCGATCCTTGCACTGGTATTGCCCGCGATGCAAGCCGCCCGGGAAGCAGCCCGACGCATGGAGTGCTCAAACAATCTCAGGCAGCTAGCACTTGGGGTTCATAACTATGAGTCTACGTACAAGGTAGTTCCCAGCTCGTTTCGGCTTAGCAACCAGCTGAGCTGGACGGTCGCGCTTGTGCCCTTCTTAGAGGCGACAGACCTTTTCTATCGCATCGATCAAGGCGCAGGACCGTATTACAGCCGGGGAAAGAATGACCCGCACGGCTTGGAGCGGCTCTCTTATCACCATTGCCCATCATCTACCGTCATTCAAATGCAGCTCAGCCCTCCTCACTCGGTCGACCCATTGGACTTGGTTCCGGCGAACTCGGGTAAGGCGCCGTATACGATCCACTACTACGGAATAAGCGGCCCGACTGGCACGATGCCCGACGGAAGTACGAGCTATCCTGTGGCCTCAAACTTGACGCACGAGGGATCGGCCATTGCAGGTAGCGGCGTCTTTCAGTGGAACACCCCGGTTCGCTTCTCCTCGATCACGGACGGGATGTCCTACACGCTGTGCCTTGGTGAGATGAGCTGGGAGTCGCCCCGGTTTGGAACTCGCTATCGATCGTGGCTCCATGGCAGCGTGGATGGATCGTATGCCGCCGGATGCAGGAACATCGCCAGGCCGATCAATTCCCACAGAAATCGGAGCGTCATAACGCCATTGAACGATATGCCGATGGGAAGCCAACATACAGGCGGTGCCCAGTTTGCATTGTCCGACGGCTCGGTTACCTTCCTTCACGAGCAGATGGACTTCGCCGTCTATCAAGCGCTCTCGACACGGAATGGCAACGAGAAATTGCGGCTGGACGGCAACACATTCGCTTTGCCGCATTGAGC
Organism: Aureliella sp.; assembly: GCA_051960375.1. Taxonomy (GTDB): domain Bacteria; phylum Planctomycetota; class Planctomycetia; order Pirellulales; family Pirellulaceae; genus Aureliella. The sequence goes on from JBQCEI010001016.1 coordinate 4,861, forward strand.
CTGCCACTTCGTAATCTGCGTTTCTAATGCGTTCAGCCGGAATGGGTTGAGGAGCCGCACATGACAATTGAAGAGTTTGCTGAGGTGACTCAAGCGGTAATAGCACGCGATGGCTTTGCTGGCTTCCTTCCAACGGTCTGCTATCCCGATCGCGAAGAGCTGCGGTCG
>JBQCEI010001017.1:0-2890 GCA_051960375.1 Aureliella sp.
GCTTATTTCCGATTCGGGGGTCGGACCCGCGGGGGCGCGCCCCCACCACGAGCACGCGCCCGAGCACGAGCACGAGCACGAGCACGAGCACGAGCACGAGCACGAGCACGAGCACGAGCACGAGCACGAGTGAGGGGCTCTCTGCTGCTCCCTTTCGACTCGCTAAAATCGGTGCTCCATTTGCACCAAATCGGACTGGCATGCAGCCAGTTTTGGGTGCATCCCCTTGAGGCATGTCGGTGGAAGGGAGATCGGGTTCGATGATCGTACTGCGTGGAGCCGGAGACCGAGGCCATGCCAACTATGGTTGGCTGGACACACACCATAGCTTCTCGTTCGGAAGTTATTACGACGTCCGCTTCATGGGCTTTCGCGTCCTGCGGGTCATCAACGAAGACCGCGTAGCTCCCGGGCACGGCTTTGGCAGGCACCCGCACCGCGATATGGAGATCGTCACTTATGTGATGAGCGTTGCTTTGGAGCACAAAGACTCGATGGGCAATGGCGAAGTCTTGCGAGCCGGCGAGCTGCAGCGGATGTCGGCCGGGACGGGCATCGAACACAGCGAGTCCAATCCATCGTCGTCCGAACCGGTGCACCTGTACCAGATCTGGCTGATGCCGCTCTCGGAAGGCATTGCTCCGAGCTACGAGCAGAAAAGCTTTCCTGAGGCCGATCGCAAAGATCGCTTGCGGCTGGTCGTTTCGCCCGACGGCGAGGACGGTTCGCTGCGCATTCATCAAAATGCGCGGATCTATTTGGCGACGCTCGACTCCGGCAAGACGGTCGACCATCCCTTCCAGCTCGGCCGCCACGGTTGGCTGCAAGTGCTTCGCGGCTCGGTGCGACTGAACGACAACACGTTGCACGTGGGCGACGGCGCGGCGATCAGCGACGAACAGTTCGTCACGGTTCAAAGCGTCCAGCCAGCCGAAGTGATGCTTTTCGATCTGCCGTAGTTGGGCCCGAGGTTACGCGTCGGGTTACGAAGGGCCGGGCCCCGAGAACCAAGTCGACCAGCCGCTAGCCCCGGGCGGCACCCGCTGCCCACCTCGGGCGTTGCGTGGCTGTGGGCAGTCAGGTAGGCGAGGGGTTAACCTCGCCGCTAGCGGCTGTCGATTGGGTCGGTAAGTTTGAGGGAGTCGCTTGCCCCGCTGAACACGCTTTCAGCGGCAAAGACTGGAGGCGGCGCTGCTCGCTGAGGGGCCATAACGAGTCGGTTTCCAGCGCAGCGCCTCCAGTACTGATAGAGACGAAGTGGGAGCGACAAAAAGTATCAATCTGAGTCCCCATTCTCAAAAAAAGAACCAAAAAAGGGTAGAAAATACCCAGTGTGGCGGGTGTGTATGCTCCATGAGTGCCGATTGCGCGCCGTTTTTATTGACAGGTCACCTTTGGCGCCTACGATGAGTCGTCAAACGGGGGTATTCGGCAAATGGACACGGTGCGTCCGCAAGTGACCGGTGCAGACGGCGATCAGGATCGGCAACAGCAAAATGGGCGCAAGCTCCGGCAGAGCGAGCGCGACCAGTTTGCATTGCTTCGGCAAGCCCGGCAGGAGAGGGATAACGCCTCGCTCGGCGCGCTGCTGGAATACTACCGGCCGCTGCTCGAGCGCCTCAGCGCGCGGCGTGTCGGACGACGTCTGGGCCATAAGGTCTCGACCTCCGAGGTGACCCAGATTGCCTTGGTTACCGCGGCTCAACGCTTCGGCGAGTTCCGCGGCGAATCGGTCGAGCAGTTTCGAGCCTGGTTGATCGTCATTCTTGAGAATCAAATCACCGACCATTCGCGGCGGTTTCTGCTGAGCCAGTGTCGAGCTTTGTCGCGCGAGACCCCGCTGCCTCGCGACCTCGAGCACGTGCAGCTCGAGCGGCCCAGCCAAATCTGCTCGGCGCGCGAACAAGTCAGCCGACTGCTGGCGACGGTCGAGAAGTTGCCGGCCGAGCTGCGGACGATCGTGCGAATGCGCTACCAGCAGGATTTGACCTTCAACGAGATTGCCAAGGCGCTCGGCATCCCGGCCGCGACCGCGCGCCGCCGCTGGCTCGAGGCCGTCGAACAAATCGCCCAGCGGATGGTCTAGCCGCCGGTGGAGAGCCGTCGTGTTCTTCATGTAACCCGACGCGTAAGCGAGGGACGAGCCTGCCCTAAAGGCAAGTGCCTCGCGTGTCCAACAACCGCCCGGAACGCGGCTCGCCGGATGACAACAGAGTGACGACTCAGAGTAATAATCCAACAGGCTGCTAGCGCTCACTGCGGCGAGGAATAGCATGGCGATCGACGAAGCCCGCGATGACGATGAAGCCTTGCAGGGTGATGAAAGTTTGCACCGCGATGAGGCTTTCCACGGCGATGAAGCCTTGGAGCGTTCCGCCGCCTATGACGAGCTGCTCCGCAGCGGTCTTTCAGCCGCGGCCTGCAGCACCGACGACTTCGACGCGGAAACCGGCTCAGAGGGGGCCGACGTGCCTGCCGCTGGCATCATTCGTTTGTTGCACGAAGTCTTTCGCGGGCCGCGCGGTGGCCAAGTGCCTGATCGGGAACCGCCGCTTGAGCGCGTCGGCCGCTTCATCATTCATCGCATGCTCGGCCGCGGCGCGTTCGGTCGCGTCTACCTGGCACACGATCCGATCCTGCGCCGCCAAGTCGCCTTGAAGGTTTTTCATCAGCATCTGCTCGCCGACGAGTCGACGCGGCGCCATGTTCTGCGCGAGCGCGAGATCATGGCTCGCCTCCAACATCCGAACATCGTGCCGGTGTGGGAAGCCGGAGAGGAAAACGAGCTGCTTTATATCTCCAGCGAGTATTGTGCCGGCCCGACGCTGGACGAGTGGCTGGCCGATCGCAAGCAGCGAACTGAACTATTGGGTCAAGGGGCAGTCTCGTC
>JBQCEI010001018.1:0-8649 GCA_051960375.1 Aureliella sp.
CGACCTTTCCCGATGCGTGGTGCATCCGCGCTGAATGCCGAGCTCGCGCGGGCGAGCATCAAGTGGCATTGGAAACTTTGCTGGAACTCAACGATCGCGGGCTGCCTCTCTTTTGCGATGGCCTCCGCATCGCGGGTTTGCTCCTGTACGCGTATCTGAAGCCAGCAGTTCTGCCGGAGCTCGATGCGGACTTGCGCCGACAGGCCACCGTCTTGTTGCAACGCCTGCGCTGGCTGGGCCTGCACGCTCTGCCCGGCGAGCCCATCTTGAAGATCGCCAATTTCGATCCCGCCGACTCCGATCAGTATCAGCGTTTTTGGCGCTCGACGGAAATATAAAACCACAAAGACACAAAGACACAAAGACACGAAGGTGTATGGTGTGATACTTTGGGTCTTTGTGTCTTCGTAGTTGAGAGTCTTTTCAGCACACAGGCGGATCGTATCGATGAACGACAAAGCCTTGGTGTTGCTTTCCGGCGGCATGGATTCATCCGTGCTGCTCAATTGGCTTGAAAAAGAGCGGCGCGTCGAGTGCGCCGCGCTGTTCGTCGATTGGGGGCAAAGCGCGGCCGCGAGAGAAAAGGTCGCCGCCGACCGAGTCGCAAAGCAAGCGGGCGTTCGGCTCGATGCGGTCGACGTATCGGATTGGCGGCGAGGCTTTCGCGACCGATTCTCCAACATGCTGCTCGTTCCGCGCAACGCCGTGTTCATTCATCTGGCGCTGCCCTACGCTCTGGCTGCCGGCTGCCAAAGCATTGCCGTCGGTTCGACGCCCGAAGACGAGAACGTCATCGATTCCAACCGCTCGTTTTTTGCAAACCTCAATGCTTTTTGGCAAACTTTAAATCAAACCGTCTCGGTGACGGCCCCGTTGCTCGACGTTGGAATGAGTAAAGTCGATATGATTCGCTGGTCCGACCGGCATTTAGGCCGAGAGTTTGTCGATAATACGAGCACGTGCTGGAAAGAGATTCCCTGCGCCGAGAGCGGCCGGGACTGGTGTCCAGCCTGCATCAAACGCGATCTTGCACTGAGCGAAGCAAGAGCCTAAGCAGACGTTTGTCAGCCGCACGGCGTTAGCCCGCGGTTTGCGGCAGAGCGGCCCGGAGTCATGTAACCCGACGCGTAAGCGAGGGACGAACCCGCCACTCAGCTCTCCAACGCACGTTCTTAACGCAGAGACGCAGGGAATCGGAACGCGGAGGACGCAGAGAAGACACATTTCTCCGCGTCTCCGCGGTAAAAAGTTCGGATAGGAACGCTTAGCGTACTACGTCCCTCGCTTACGCGTCGGGTTACACACTCAGGAGGAGAAGGTGAATTGGAAGGAACCAGCACTCAAGACATTCGCTTCGTCGTCGAGCGACACGACCAGTCCACCTCGGCCCGCGTGGGCTTGCTGACGATCGGGCAGCGCGAGGTCAAAACGCCGATCGTATGGTTCGGACACAGCCTCAAAGACAACATTCGTCCGTGGTCGAAAGAGCCGGCGTCGTGCCCTGCCCTGCTGGTCAATGCCTGCGAGATTCTGGGCCGGCCAGGCAATCGCTCCGGAGTCATTGAACAAGGAGTGCATGCCTACTGCGGTTATCCCGGTCCGATCTTGATGGACTCAGGAGGCTTTCTGTTTCAGAACCGCGAGCTGACCGCCTGCCCGCTCGAGATTCTCCGCTTTTACCAAGCAGCCAAGCCCGACCTGGTCGTCTCGCTCGATCACCCGCTGCGGCCAAGCGAGACCGCCGCAGGCCATCGCAATCGCTGGAGAAAATCGCTCGAGAATCTTCAGTGCATGATCGACAGGCTTGAATCCAACCGGCTCGTTCCGGTGATCCACGGTTATACGCTGAGGGCGCTCAAGCGAGCTTGCGAGGATGTCCGCCGCATCGTGCCCAACCCGGCCGTCGTCGGCATCGGCAGCCTGGTGCCGCTGATCAAAGCCAGCCATCTCGGCACGGGCTTTCGCTATCGGCGCGACAATGGAGAGACGGGCAATCACGTCGCCTTCGTGGCAGATGCGGTGAAACTGGTGCGAGATGAATTTCCCGATTCGATGCTGCATGTATTCGGCGTCGGAGGAATCACGACCATGCTGGTGATCTTCTCGGCCGGCGCCGACTCGGTCGATTCGACTACATGGCGAATCAAAGCAGCCTTCGGCGCGATTCAATTGCCAGGCATCGGCGACCGCTATCCCGGCGAGCAAAAGCAAACCAAGCGCAGCCGGCCGATGATGTCGCTCGAAGACCGACAGATTCTCAAGCGCTGCCGCTGCGAGAATTGTTCGAAGTACAGCGCATTAGCCTGGCAACAGAAAAGCCTGGCCGGCAGCGTCAACGCGCGCTGCTTTCACAACTCTTGGGTTATCAACCAAGAAATACGCGCCTTTCAGAAGTCGATCGCCAACGAAGCATCGCTCGCGTTTCTGCACAAACGGCTCACCTCGAAACACCGCTTGTATACCGCGCTGGAGCAAGTGGTTAAGCGTTGATGGTAGGATCGATCAACCGGCGAGTGACTCGCTTCGGGGAGAGGGGTCGGCGGTGAGGGGTCTTCCAGAAGCATGGCGTTGTGGCGGGTTCGTCCCTCGCTTACGCGTCGGGTTACAAGAACCGTGCAGCTTCAAAACTTGCGCGTCGGGCCATAATCTGCCCCAAGACACCAACTCCAAAGCAATGGGTTCATGCCGATGTGTTTAGATGGACGAGCGTGGCGAGAGCAGCTCTTCGACCGCTGGGGCATCCCGACGCTCGATGCTTTCGACGCTTCGCTCGCTCAAGCGCTCTGGACGACGCGCTGCTCGAAGACCAAGAACGTCGAGCGCGGTACGCCCGAAGAGCTTTACGGCTCGAGCTCCAATCAATACTTCTATCATTTCGCTCGCCGAGCCAACGTGCGCTTCGCGATCGTCTCGGACAAGTACGGCCTTCACTTCGATGATGAATCGTTGGCTTATTACGACATCCATCCCGGACAACTCGGCCTTGATGACAAACGTCGGCTGGGAGCGATCGTCCGTGAAAAGGCCGCCTGCCGCGGCTATTCGCAGCTCGTCTACTACAACGCCTCGCCGCTGATGAGCGTCCCGTACTTTGAGATCCTGGCCGAGAGCGGGCTGAAGATCGTCTACACGACGCGCTTGCCTAGTGATTGGCCGTGAGGGTGCGATGCAGGTCATGTAACCCGACGCGTAAGCGAGGGACGAACCCGCCGTAGAGCTCGATGAACCGCCTCGCATTTCCCAAGGCTGACCACATCTCCGCCCCAACCCCTCCCCCCCGGCCCCTCTCTCCCCGAAGCGGGGCGAGGGGGAGAAGAAGAAAGCGCGGCGATCGCCCTCTTCTGAAGCGTGGTTTGTCGCGCTCTGTGGCAGGTTCGTCCCTCGCTTACGCGTCGGGTTGCAAGGGCTCCTGCCGTCGCTTTGCGACTCCAAAGCCCAGCCCACCGAACCAACAGGTCGACATGTCACCACATTGCGATATGCTGTAAGAGCGAGGCGAAAAGTGCGTTGGATTCCGCTTCGCTCTGCTGCGTCTGACTTTCACAGAAAGGAAAACCATTTATGGTTCGCATCAAGCTGACGTCCCACTGTCTGCTGGCGGTCCTTTGCCTGCTGTGCGCTGGGCTCATTCCCACCGCGGGGGCTCAGGAAAAGAGCGTCAATCCTGGGATCAATGACACGTTTCGCGATCCCGACGTCAAGGAGTTCACCGAGCGTTTCGAAGTCGAGAGCCGCGAAGTATTCGCCCGTCGCAAAGAGATCATTGAGGCTTGCGCGATCAAGCCCGGTGAGACCATCGCGGACATCGGCGCCGGCACCGGCCTGTTCACGCGGCTGTTCTCCCAAGCGGTCGGCAAAGAGGGACGAGTGATCGCGGTCGATATTTCGCAGAAGTTTCTCGACTCCATCCGCGAGCGGTCGCGCCAAGCCGGGCAGCAGAACGTCGACACGCTGCTCGCCTCGGCCGATTCGACCAACTTGCCTGCCAACTCAGTCGACTTAGCGTTTATTTGCGACACCTACCATCATTTTGAATTTCCGCAAAAGGCGTTGGCGTCGATCCATCGGGCTCTCAAGGCCCGCGGGCGGATCATCTTGATCGATTTCCGGCGCATCGAGGGGGAAAGCTCCGACTGGACGCTCAGGCATGTGCGCGCCGGTCAAGAAGTGTTCGAGTCCGAGATCGAGCAGGCTGGCTTTCGCAAGATTCGTCAGGAGCCCGAACTGCTCAAGGAGAACTACTTCGTCGTCTTCGAGAAGCAGCCCAGCGACGCCGCAGGGCGCGACGACTCATCGGCAAAGGAACCTGGCGCTGGCGGCCCTGGCCCCGGACGAGGCCCTGGCGCCGGACGCGGCCGTGGCGCTGGGCGCGGCCCTGGAGCCGGTCGGGGTCTGGGCGCTGCACTTGGCGCTCGACCCAGCGCAGCACTTGGACCGGGCGTTGGCGATGGGATCGGCGTGGCGGTCCTGCCCGATCAACGGGTCTTTCATTACTTGCTCGAACATCATGCAGAGATTCGCCGCTCGGTGCAAATCATTCCCGGCGGCGTGCAGACGGTGACTGAATCGGACAACCCCGAAATCGTGGCTAAGATTCAGGAGCATGTGGACCGCATGCACTGGCGAATCGAAAACGGACGCGGCATCCGGTACTGGGATGACCTGTTTACCGCATTGTTCCGCAACTATGCGAGCATCGACATGGAGGTTGAAAACACCGACCATGGCGTCCGCGTCAAAGAGACGTCCGAAGATCCGATGGTCGTCGGCTTGATTCGGGCTCACGCGCGAGTCGTCAGTCTCTTCGTCGAGCACGGCTTCGAGGAAGCTCATCGAAACCATGCGGTACCGCCAGCCGAGAAGCCAGCGGCGAATTTGATGTTTCCGATCATCGAGCGCTTCGGCGGCGTCGTTCCGCGTCCTACGGCCGCCGAGCAGCCGAAGTCGGGTGCCAAAGTGGTCTTCGATGCCACCAGCGACGCCCCGCCTGAGCAAATCAACAAAGGTCTCGAGCGCGTCGCCCGCTTGCTCAACCTCTATGGTTCCAGCGGCCTCAAGGCGAGCGATGTCACCATCGCCATCGTCCTGCACGGCGAAGGCACCAAGTCGGTGCTCAACGACGCCGCCTATCAGTCGAAATTCGGCGTCGAAACGAATCCGAACTTGCCGCTGATCGAAAAACTGATAAAGGCGGGAGTCGAAGTATTCGTATGCGGCCAAGCCCTCCAGTACAAAGGCTTCGCCGATAACCAAGTCGCCGACCAAGTAACCATCGCCGCAGCCGCGCTGACGGTAGTCATCAACAAGCAACAGCAAGGCTACGCTTACATTCCGGTGAATTAGTCCATCCTCATAAGTTTTGACGTTCGTTTGCGGTAATCGAGCGTTGGCCTATGGGAGTAGCATTGCGCCATCCGCGGCTGTTAGGGCCAACGGCCTGTGATTCCTTAGCCCAGCCCGGCGGGCTGGGATACCGCGGACGCGAAGCGATCCCAGCCCGCTGGGCTGGGCTAAGGGATTACGGACCTTTGGTCCTCAAGACTTCGATCAGTTCACATCAATTGTTACACACGAAGCAAAACTCCTCAGGCCGTCCCTCCCCTCTGCGTCCTCGACGGATCTCTGCGTCTCTGCGTTAAAAAACCCCCACAAAGCGTGTACACTGTCCCGCAGCGCCGTCCCGGCCCATTGCCCGGCGGCGCATTCTGGCAACGCAACTCACGAGACTCTCGCCATGGCCGTTTCAAGGACCGTACTCGTCTGCCTGTTGGCTCTGGTGTTCGGCACAGTTAGCGCACCGGGCGCTGAGCCTACCTATGATCTGGTCCTTCGCGGCGGCAAGATCGTCGACGGTACCGGCAACCCATGGCGCTTCGGCGATGTGGCGGTCGTCGGCGATCGCATCGCAGCCGTCGGCCGCGTGCCCGCTGGCATGGGCAAGCGCGAGATCGATGCCAGCGGTCTGGTGATCGCTCCGGGCTTTATCGACATCCACTCGCACTCGGATTATCTGCTGCTGGAAGATGGCCGCGCGCTGAGCAAGATTTATCAAGGTGTTACGACCGAAGTCTTGGGAGAAGGCTCGTCGGTCGCTCCGCATCGCGGTCCGTTGCCGTCGGCCGATTCGGGCAGCAGCGCAACGCGGTTTGCGACGCTGAGCAAATACTTTGAAGCCCTCGAACGCTCGGGGACCGCGGTGAACGTCGCCACATATGTCGGACTGGACAACATCTGGCAAAGCGTCATGGGGACGTCGTTCGAGCGGCCGACCGAAGAGCAGTTTGCACGGATGGAATCGTTGCTCGACGAGGCTATGCGCGATGGCGGTTTTGGGCTCTCCTCGATGCTCGCCATGCCCCCCGGTGCGCTTGCCACCACCGAAGATATCGCTCGGCTTTGCCAAGTGGTGCACAGGCACGGCGGAATCTACTCGTCTCACATCCGCCACGAAGGGACCGATGTTGTCGCCTCAGTACAAGAAGCGATCGCGATCGGTGAAAAGGCCCACGTGCCGGTCGACATCATTCACTTGAAAATCGCTGACCAATCGCTGTGGGGCAAGATGAGCGAGCTGGTGGGCTTGATCGAAGCCGCGCGGGCGCGAGGAGTGAACGTGCAGGCGAACGTGTACCCCTACACCCGCGGCAACAACAATCTGGCCAGCATCATTCCTCCCTGGGCGCACGAGGGCGGCAACGAAAAGATGCTCGAGCGATTGAAGGGGCCTGCATCGCGAGATCGCATGAAGCAAGAGATTCAAGCGGGCTTGCCGGGTTGGTACAACCATTACACCGCTATCGGCGGCGACTGGTCGCGGATGCTGATTAGCGGCAAGAGCCCGTACGAAGGGCTGACGATGGATCGCGTGCTGGCGCTGCGCGGCGAAAAGCAAGCCGAGAAGTCCGAACCGCTCGACGAGCTGTTTGATATTCTGATCGAGCACTCGGGTTCGGTACCGACCGTCTACGCGCACCACACCGAAGCCGATATGAACCTGGCGCTCGTGCAGCCTTGGTGCTCGATCGGTTCGGACGGATCAGCTTACGCGACCGAAGGTCCGCTGCGCCGCGGCAATCCGCATCCGCGGAATTTCGGCACCTTCCCGCGCGTACTCGGCGTCTACGTGCGCGAGCGCGGCGTGTTGCGACTGGAAGACGCGGTGCGCAAAATGACTTCGCTCAACGCCCAAAAGATCGGCCTGGTCGACCGCGGCCAACTGCGCCCCGGCGCGTTTGCCGACATCACCGTGTTTTCGCCGCAGAACGTTATCGATCGATCGACCTACGAAGCGCCGTTCCAGTACAGCAAGGGAATCGAGTTGGTCGTCGTCAACGGCCAGATCGTGCTCGAAGATGGCAAGCCAACCGATGCCAAGCCTGGCAGGCCGCTGCGCCATCCGTAGTTTTGCCAAGACCGATTAGCCACAAAGAGCGAAGACACCAATACGCCGAGAAGATGTATCTTGGTGCTGCCAGTCGCCCTGGCAGCATTGATCGTCCGAACCTTCTAACAGCAGCGGAGGAATGTTATGTCGAGCCGCGTTCATTGTTGGGGTGTTGTTTTAGCGCTGGCTTGTTGCCTGCTGCTAGCCGCGTCGCAAGTTCGCGCGGCCGAGCTCGAGCCGACCAAGAGCAACGTGCCTTACGCCAGTCCTGCCCACGAGCGCCAAGTGCTCGACATCTACGCGCCGAAAAATGCCGAGAACGCGCCGGTTGTGTTTTGGATCCATGGCGGCGGCTGGCAGACGGGCGACAAGACGAGTGTGCAAGGCAAGCCCAAGGCCTTCGTCGACAAGGGATTTGTCTTCGTATCGACCAACTATCGTCTGCTGCCCAATGTCGACATGGGCACGATCATCCGCGACGTAGCCAAATCGTTTGGTTGGGTGCACGATCATATCGCCGAGTACGGCGGCGATCCGAACCGAGTCTTCGTCATGGGTCACTCAGCCGGCGCACAGCTTGCCGCCCTGCTCTGCACCGACGATCGCTACCTCAAAGCCGAAGGAGTGAGCTTCGACGTGCTCCTGGGCTGCGTGCCAGTCGACGGCGATACCTACGATGTTCCGGCCATTATCGAAACCGCGGAAACGCGCCGGCGAGTGCACGGACAGCCGCAGGCCAAGTTCGGCCATCGCGAAAAGTTCGGCAACGATCCCGAGAAGCACCGCGACTTTTCCGCCGTCACGCACATCAAGAAGGACAAGGGCATTCCACCCTTTCTCATCTTGTACGTCGCCAGTCATCCCGATACGTCGGCGCAGGCCGAGCGACTGGGCGCGGTGCTCAAAGAAGCCGGCGTACCGGTCCGCCTGTTCGGCGCCAAGGAAACCGACCACAACAAACTCAACGACAACCTGGGCCAGCCCGACGACCCCGCCACCAAGGCGCTGTTCGAATTCGTCGATCAGGCGCTGGAAAAGAAGTAACCGTTTTGAAATGTAACCCGACGCGTAAGCGAGGGACGAACCCGCCATAGAGCCCCGACAAACCTTAGTCGGTATGCAAAGGCTGAACATATCGCCGCTCCTGCCCCTCACCCCCCGGCCCCCTAGTATCTGGCGTACCGTCACATTTAGGCAACTACAGTGACATTGTCGGGAGCCGGTTGCAACGGTTTCCGGCACAGCCACGCAGATCGTTTTTGGCC
>JBQCEI010001019.1:0-9082 GCA_051960375.1 Aureliella sp.
AGCGCGTCGATCAGCGACATGCCGCTCTCGAGCGAGCTGCGCGGCAGTTCGCAGCTGGGGACCTCGGCGAAGATCTCGAGCAACTGAGCATCATCGAACTCGCTAATCTCACCGCCGCCGAAGAGCATCGACGAAGCTCGCTGCGCGCTGGCAAGTCCCGCCGGGCCGTGAATGAACTCGGTCAGCCACTGGGCAAGGCGTTGTTGGCATAGGCGCTTGTGCGGCTCACTCTCGAGCGACTTGGCGAGCTCGGTGATCTCTTCGCGCGGCAACTCGGTCAAGAAATTCAGACACATCAGCACGTCGCTGTCGGCTACGTTGATCCAGTACTGGTAGAACGCATAGGGCGAAGTGCGCTCGGCATCGACCCACACGGCTCCCTTGGCCGTCTTGCCCATCTTGCGACCGTCGCTGGTGAGCAACAGCGGGCAGGTCAGCCCGTGCAGCGAACGTCCATCCATGCGCCGCGCCAGTTCGATGCCGGCAGTGATGTTGCCCCACTGATCGCTGCCGCCAATCTGCAACATGCATTGCTGCGTACGAGCCAGATGCACGAAGTCGTAGGCCTGGAGCAGCATATAGCTGAACTCGGTGTAGCTGATGCCGCTTCCCTCGCGGTCGATGCGGTTGCGCACTGAATCCTTGGCCAGCATCACGCCGACGGGAAAGTTTTTGCCGACGTCGCGGAGGAATTCGAGATACGTCCAGCCCGCGGTCCAGTCGAGATTGTTCACGATGACGGCCGCGGCCGAGCCCGAGAAGTCGAGAAAGCGTTCCATCTGCTTGCGCATGCCTGCAACGTTTTGCTCGAGCGCCTCGCGCGTCAACAGATTGCGCTCTTCGCTCTTGCCGCTCGGATCACCGATCATGCCGGTCGCGCCACCGACCAGCGCAATGGGACGATGGCCGAACGATTGAAAGCGACGGAGCATCATCAGCGGCAAGAGGTGACCGACGTGCAAACTGTTCGCCGTGGGGTCGAAACCCGCGTAAACGCTCTGCGGCCGTGCCAGCGCCTCGCGCAATTCGCCCTCGTCAGTGCTCTGGTGAATGAGACCGCGCCACTTCAGTTCGTCGAGAATCATGAGCTTATTTAACTGCGTTGCAAATCGATCTAGGAAAAAGGACGTCAGCCGGCACGCGGTAGCGTACGGTTTCTTGCGTCGGTGTGGCACTGGCTATGCCAGTGCTCTTTTTTTCGAAGTTTACCGCGTTCAGCCCCACAAACATCCCCCAATGGCGAACTGCTTTGTAGCATTGCTCGGCCGAAGTTGGATTTGCACTGGAACGCTTACCGGTCATGCTGACGCTTCAACTTCGAAGCAGAAGACACTGGCATAGCCAGTGCCACACTGTTTCTTGCGGCAAACCGCGGGCTAACGCCCGGCGGCTGATTGAGCGGGCCTTGGCCGCAAAGATCAGCGGCTGGCCTGCGCTTGCTTCAGCTTGCCCAGGGCAGTGACCACCGACTCGCGTTGTTGTTCCAGTTCGGCCAGCGAGGCGCGTTCCTTGTCGACGACCTCGGCCGGGGCGCGCTCGACAAAGCTCGCGTTGCCCAGCTTCGATTGCTTGCCGGCGATCTGCTTGACGAGGTTCTCCAGCAACTTTTCGTTGCGCTGAATCTCCGCTCCAACGTCGATGAACTTGCCAAGGTCCACAATCACTTCCATGCCGTCGGCGCTCAGCTGCGCGGCCATATCGGGCTTGGGCGCTCCTTGTTCCCAAGTGCGCACGGTCGCGCCGGCGAGCGCCTTGAAGAACGTCTCCATCGGACGCAGCAGCTGCGTCGTCTGGGCATCGCATTCGACTTGGAACGACAGCTCGGCCTTGGGTGGCAAGTTTTGACGTGAGCGGATTTCGCGGAGCGCACCCAGCACCGCGGCGAACTTGGCGAATTGCTGTTCGATCTCCGGATTGCGATCGTTGGCGCGAGCCGTCGGCCACGGCGCTTTGATCAGGAACCGGCAGGCATCGGTCGTTTCATCAAGCGAGCGGCGTTTGGCAAACCGCCCCAGATCCTGCCAGATTGCTTCGGTGATAAACGGAATCATCGGATGCAGCAGCCGCAGCAAGTGGTCGAGCACATGCGCCAAGACTTGTTGCGTGGCCGCGCGCGTGTTCGGATCGGTCAATCGCGGCTTGGCCATTTCGACGTAGTAACTGCAGAACTCATCCCAGGCAAAGTCCTGCACCTGGCGAGCCGCTTCGGCAAAGCGGAAGTTTTCCAGCGCATCGGAAACGATCTCGGTCGTCGTCGCCAGCCGGCTGAGGATCCATCGATCCTCGAGCGGCAACTGGCGCCGATCGATCGATGCGGGATTGGCGCCGCGGTAACCTTCGAGGTTCATCATCACAAACCGCGCGGCATTCCACAGCTTGTTGCAGAAGTTGCGAGCAACTTCGAAGCGTTCGCTGACGACCGCTCCCTTGGGCAGCGCTTTGTCTTCTTCCGACTCGGCCCACTGCGTCGAAAAACTCTTGCCGCACTTTGGGCATTCGATCTTGGGCAACTGACGATTTTGTTTGGTCTGGTTGATCAGCGACTGGCAGTGCGGGCATTCGTACTGCACCGGCATGCGTACGTCTTGCGTGTCGGTCGTCAGCCAAGTCAGACCAAAGCGGAGCGCGTCGGCGCTGAACTTGTCGATGACGTCGATCGGATCGACGCCGTTGCCCTTGCTCTTGGACATCGTCTCGCCGAAGCCGTCCAGGATCTTCGGGTGAATGAAGACCTTGCGAAACGGAACCTGGCCAAGATTGTTCAGCCCCATCAGCACCATGCGGGCGACCCACAGCGTGATGATGTCGCGGCTGGTGATCAGCACGCTGGTCGGATAGAAGTACTCGAGCCGCGGCGTGCGTTCGGGCCAGCCGAGCGTCGAATGAGGCCAGAGCGCGGAACTGAACCAAGTATCGAGCACATCCTCCTGCCGCTGGTAGCCGTCGGCCGTCAGGCGTTTTTCCAGGGCCGCGTTTTCCATGCGAATGCATACATGCAACATATTCGGTTCTTCGCTGGCGACCGACAGGCGACCGTTCTGCGCGTCGGTTGAGGCCTTGAGGCGAGCCGCCGCCGAGTCGCGCTCTGCTGCCGAAGCGAACTGCCGCGTCCAGATCGGAATCTGATGTCCCCACCAGAGCTGACGTCCGACCGGCCAGTCGCGCTTCTCGGCCAGCCAGTCGAGATAACCTTTGGCGTAGCGCGGCGGAATGATCTCGACCTGACCGCTCGTCACCGCGTCCATCGCGCTTTGGGCCAACTGATCCATGCGCACGAACCACTGGTCGGCCAGGTACGGTTCGATCGGCGTCTTGCTGCGGTCGCTGTGGGCGATCTCGATTTCGCGATCCTCAATGCGATCGACCAGCCCGAGCTCTTCCAGATCGGCCACGACTTTCTTGCGGGCTTGCTGGATCGACAGCCCTTCGTACTTACCGGCGGCTGCGTTGAGGGTGCCATCGGGATTGAGGATGTTGATCATCGGCAGGCCCGCCCGCTGCGCGACTTCGTAGTCGTTCGGGTCGTGGGCCGGAGTGATCTTCACGCAGCCCGTTCCAAGTTCCGGCTTGGCCCATGCGTCGGCCACCAGCGGAATGTCGCGGTCGACCAGCGGCAAGCGGACCTTTGCGCCTTGCTCGGCCAAGTCGCGCAGCTTGATCAGCTCGGGCAACAGATTCTCGCGGCGCTCGGCCAGTTCGGCGAGCTGCTTTTCCAGCGGCTCGCGATCCTTGGCCGAGGCAGCTTCGAGCCGCTCCTTGAGCGACTTTTCCACTTCATCCAGCGCGCGAGCCGGATCGGGATGCACGGCCACGGCCGTATCGCCCAGCATCGTATCCGGACGAGTCGTAGAGATCGTGACAAACTCTGGTCCACCGGCCGGTGGATTGACGATCGGGTAGCGAAAGTAATAGAAGTGTCCCTTGACCGTCTCGTGAAACAGCTCGTCGTCGCTGACGGCCGTCTGCAGATACGTATCCCAGTTGACCAGTCGCTTGCCGCGATAGATCAGTCCCTTGGAAAACAGATCGAAGAAAGTCGCTCGCACGGCTCGAGCGCACACTTCGTCGAGCGTAAAGCGGAGCCGTCGCCAATCGCAACTGGCCCCCATGCGTTTGAGTTGCTGAAGGATGCGAGCTTCGTACTGGTCCTTCCATTGCCAGATCCGCTTGACCAGTCCTTCGCGTCCCAGGTCGTGCCGCGTCTTGCCTTCGAGTTCCTTCAGTCGCTTTTCGACGACCGCCTGCGTGGCGATGCCGGCGTGGTCGGTTCCCGGCATCCACAGGGCTTCAAAGCCGCGCATGCGATGCCAGCGGATCTGAATGTCCTGCAGCGTGTTATTGAGCGCATGGCCCAGGTGGAGAGCGCCGGTCACGTTGGGGGGCGGGATCACGATCGTAAACGGCGTGCGATCCGAGCGGACCTCGGCGTTGAAACAGCCGTTTTCTTCCCACTGTTGGTAGATGGCTTGCGATACCTGCTGGAAATCAAAGCGATTGGCGATCTCAGTGCCGCTGTCGGCAGGAGCTGCAGATTCAGTTGTCGGTTTCATGGATATTTTCGGGCAAGGCAACGAAAACGCGCGGTCGGCGGAGGCCACAAAAGGACAAATTGTAGCGTGAAGCGCGGATTCTGACTGCAGCGCTCTGCGCCCTGAATCTGCTCGCAGTTACCGCCACGCTCGTTCCCAGGCTCCGCCTGGGAACGCACTGCTCGCGAGGCTCTGCCTCGCTGCAGCGTCGCTATGCGCTGTGGCGGGTTCGGGAGGCAGAGCCTCCAAGAAAGTGCGTTACCAGGCGGAGCCTGGGAACGAGAAGAGAGTTACACGTGCAGCCACTCTTCGGCGGCTTGTTTGGCTTGGCCGAGGACGTGCTCGTAAGAAAAATGCTCGAGCTCCTCGCCGAGCAATTCGACTTCGTAGTAGCCGCGGTAGCCGCCGCGCTCGAAGGCTTGCAGGATTTCCGGCAGAGGCAAAAAGCCGTGCCCGAGCAGGCAACGATTCTGTTCGCCCATCGGAGCGTGCTTGGCATCGCCGAGCTGTACCAGGCGCACAAAGGGCACGATCGAGTCGAGCCACTCGAGCGCTTCGGGATCCTGACCGAGGTGATAACAATCGAACACCAACCCGAAATTCGGTCGGCCGATCGAAGCGATCAGGTCCAGACACTGCGGCACGGTGTTGATGAAGGTCCAGTCGTAGGCGCAACCGACATGCATCGGTTCGATGGCCAGTTGCACGCCGACCGCCTCGGACGCTTCCGCCAGTTCCTTCAGCGCGGCGCGCAGCAAGCGATGCGCGTGGTTGTTGGTATGGCCGCTGCGACCTCCGGCCAGCACGACCACGCAGTCGGCTTTGAGGTCCGCCGCCAACTGGATCGCATCCAGGCCGTCGCACAAGCTGTCGCGATAGCTGCGTCCGTCGCTGCCGGTAAACCCACCGATCCACTGCAATGACGAGATCGCCATGTCGTTGTCGCGCAGCAACTCGGCTGCCTTCTCTTCACCGTAGTCGGCCAGCTTGGCTCGCCAGATTCCGATCGCTCCAAAGCCCGCTCGGCGATAATGCAGAACGTCCTCTTCGAAGGACCATCGAAAAGTGGACAGCTCGTTAACAGACAAACGCAACATCCAGTGCGACCACCTGTGGCAATTGGTGAGAGACAGAGACGAGGGCGGCGAGCAGAATCCACGCAAGCTCGAATCACTGCAGGCGCAAGTTTGCTGCAGGCTCGAAGTCACTGCAGCTTTCAAATCACTGCAGGCTCGAATCACTCACGAGCGACGGGTGGCTATTGTTAGGAATGTTCGTGGCCGTGTAAAGCTGAATCGCTCCAATAACCGTCTAAAGATGCGGCGATCGCGCTCGAGCGCTAGCAAAAGCCAGCGCAGTTCCTCTAGATTCGCTGCAGCCCGCGGCCAATCCGCGAAGCTTGAACCGAAATGTTTTCGGCGCCGGAAAAGTTGTACTGGACTACGCGAACACCGACCGACAGCGGGGCAGTGATACGGAAACTTTGTAACCCGACGCGTAAGCGAGGGACGAACCTGCCACAGCGTCCTGAGCTACCCGGTGGCCATGTGAATCGTCCGACTATTGGGGTCAGTGCGACACGGCCTATCAGGCGACGAAACGCTATTGAACAGGCTCGTGGCATACGCCAGTTTGTCGGCCCTTCACGCCAAGTCCTCATTTTTTTCTGATCATCGACTGCGCAGCCACAGTGGCGGGTTCGTCCCTCGCTTACGCGTTTTGAAGCCAGCGCATTTCTCGGTGTGGCACTGGCTATGCCAGTGTCTTCTGCTTCGAAGTTTGAAGCGACAGAAGGCCAGGTAAGCGTTCCAACGCCAACCCAACGTCCATGGAAGAGGTTTGCAACATAGTCCGCCATCGGAGAGCGGCCGGGCTCATGAACGCCATAAACTTCGAAAAAAGAGCCACTGGCATAGCCAGTGCCACACGGTGACTGAGCGTCCGCCGCGGTAAACCACTGTGCTTTGCCCCCGCTTCGCTTGCACGACGTTATTGCCTACAATAGGCCGCACGTGTTCGACTAGGGATTCGCACACACGTGTTTTGACAATCGCCTCGTCAGAAAGCTGTCCGTACTCGTGTCCGAACCATCACGCATACGCCGCGCCCTTATTAGTTGCAGCGACAAACTGGGCTTAGTCGATTTTGCTGGAGCACTCGCTGCCCATGGGGTGCAGATCTACAGCACGGGTGGTACGCGACGCCACCTGGAGAGCCATGGCATCGACGCGATCGATGTTTCCGAAGTGACCGGATTTCCCGAGATGATGGATGGCCGCGTCAAGACGCTGCATCCAAAGATCTTCGGCGGGATCCTCGGTCGCCGGGATAACGTCGGCGATCTGCGCTCGATGCAAGAAGAGGATATTTCGACAATCGATCTGGTCGTCGTCAATCTTTATCCCTTCGAAGCCACCGTCAGTCGCGCTGGAGTCACTCGCGAAGAAGCGATCGAGCAGATCGACATCGGCGGTCCTTCGCTGATCCGGGCCGCGGCCAAGAATCATCAATGGCTCACCGTCGCCACCCGCCCCGAACAGTACAGCGCGATTCTGGCCGACATCGAAGAGCTCGGCACAACCTCCGCGACGCTTCGCCGCCGCTTGGCCGCAGAGGCGTTTGCGATGACGGCCGCCTACGATCAAGTCATCGCCGATTACTTCCGCAGCGAAACGGCGCTCGGCGAGTTTCCGCCGCACATCACTTTGCGACTGGAGCGCAAGAGCCATCTGCGCTACGGCGAAAACCCGCATCAGAAAGCGGCCGTGTATCGCACGCCGCGCGACCGTTCGGCCAGCGTCATCAACGCGCGGCACATTCACGGCCGCGAGCTCTCCTACAACAACTTGCTCGACCTCGATAGCGCGCTGGCCATCGCTCGCTCGTTTGCTCAGCCCGCAGCCACGGTCATCAAGCACAACAATCCATGCGGTGCTGCGACCTGCGACAAGCTCTCGCTGGCGGCCCGCAAAGCGCTCGACGGCGATCCGGTCAGCGCCTTCGGCAGCGTGCTGGGCTTCAACCGCACGGTCGACCTCGAGACCGCCGAGATTCTCGTCGAGCCGAATCGCTTCATCGAAGCAATCGTGGCTCCCGATTTCGAAGCCGGAGCGGTGGGCGTGCTGACGACCCGTCCCAAGTGGCGCGACAACGTGCGGCTGATGCAAGTGGGCCAGTTGCCGCCGGTCGGGCCCGAGATGTCGATCCGCTTCTTGACCGGCGGGGCACTCATTCAGGAAGCCGACCTGCTCCCTGCCCTGCATTCTCAGTGGCGGACCGTGACCGAAGTTCCGGTCTCGGACGCTCTGTGGGATGACATCCACTTCGCCTGGGAGATGGTGCGGCACGTCAAGAGCAACGCCATCGTGCTGGCCCGCGACACGTCGCTGGTCGGCGTCGGCGCCGGGCAGATGAGCCGGGTCGACAGCGTCGAAATCGCCATCCGCAAAGCGGGCGAACGTTCCGAAGGGAGCGTGCTCGCCTCGGACGCATTTTTCCCGTTCCCCGACTCGATCGAAGCGGCCGCGCGAGCCGGCGTGGTCGCGATCATTCAGCCCGGCGGCTCGCGCCGAGACGACGAAGTCATCGCCGCTTGCAACCAGCATGGCATCCCGATGGTCTTTACCGGCGCAAGGCACTTCAAGCATTAGTACGATTCTGGACAAGATCGTTGCCACCAAGCGCAGCGAAGTCGCAGCCGCAGTGGCGCGTCGATCGCTGGCCGACGTCGAGCGAGCCGCGGCAAAGGCGGGCGAGCCGCGCGACTTCTGTGCCGCGCTGCGAGGGGCACCGCCGATCCGCTTGATCGCTGAAGTCAAAAAGGCCAGTCCCTCCAAGGGGATCATCCGCCAGGACTTTGATCCCGTCTCGATCGCTCGCTGCTACGAGGAAGCGGGAGCCAGCTGCCTGAGCGTGCTGACCGATCGCGAGTATTTTCAAGGCGACCTCGAGTACCTCGCCGATATCCGCCGCCAGGTCGCCCTGCCGGTGCTCCGCAAAGATTTTATTATCGACGAGTATCAGGTCTACGAAGCGCGGGCCGCCGGCGCCGATGCGGTGCTGCTGATCGCCGAATGCCTCGCGTCGGAGCGACTGAGCGAACTGTACGCATTGATCCGCAAGCTCGGCATGCATGCGCTGATTGAATTGTACGACCTGCAGAATTTGCCCGCTGTGCTGGCCACCGGCTCGCCGCTGGTCGGCGTCAACAATCGCGACTTGCATACCTTCAACGTCGACCTGCAGCATACGCTGCGGCTGCAGCAGCAGATTCCAGCCGATCGCGTGCTGGTGGCCGAGAGCGGCATCGCCAGCCGAGCCGATGTCGAGCTGCTCGAGCGGGCGGGTGTCGGCGCCATGCTCGTCGGCGAATCGCTCATGCGCCAGCCCGACATCGCCGCCGCCGTCCGCACGCTCCTCGGAACGGCTGCGTAGACTCTATCAAAACCGTTTTTACCGCGGAGGGGGGGGGGGGGGGGGCGGGTGGGGGCCGCCCGGAGCGGGGCCCCCCGGGGGACAAAAGATGAGAATAAAGACAAGATTGTGAGGAAGGG
>JBQCEI010001020.1:0-4380 GCA_051960375.1 Aureliella sp.
GTCGCTTCGCGACTCAGCGGCCGATTGGAACCGAGTCTGCATCCAGAAACCGGACGCTAACGCGTACCGGCTGATGTTTCTCTGCGCCTCTGCGTTAAAAGCGCTACTTACCAATCGGCGAGCTGGCTCGCTCCGAGCTCGGTCAGTTGCACGTACTGCTCGTCGCAGGAGCGGTCGGTGAGGCCCGCTAGGTATTCGCAAGCGACGCGGGCCGCGCCGTGGCGGCTGACGCGATTCTGGAAACGCTCGGGCAAGATTTGCGGCGACTGGCTGAGGCGCTCGAACATCAGTTGCAAGCGCCGGGCAGCAAGAGCCCGCACTTCGATCAGCTGCGGGTGCCGGTAAACGTTGTCGAATAGGAACTGCTCGAGCTCGCGACGCTCGTCGGCGATCAGCGGCGTGAAGCCGAGCCACACGCCGACTTCGCGCACCGCCAGGCTGTCCAGCTGCGACACCTCCGAGAGCACTTCCTGGCTGTGTTCGAGCACGTTGGAAACTTGTACATCGATCAGGCTGTGTACCAGCATCTGCCGCGAAGCGTTTGCGCTAGCGACGATCCCACTGGCGTCGCTCCAGTGGCGTGCCCGGCGGACGATCGCCAACGGCTCGAGTTGCTCGAGGCGAATGAGTTTCAGTTTCAACGCATCGTCGACATCGTGCGCGTTGTAAGCGATGCCGTCAGCCAGATCGACGACCTGGACTTCCAACAGCGGAGCCTGGCCTTCGTGCGTCACGCGAAAACTTTGGCCGGCCAGAACTTCATGCGTCAGGTTTAGGCCCGGATAAGGCGTATACCGCGACTCGAGTTCCTCAGCCAGTGTCAGGGCAAAGTCGTTATGCGAGAACCCGCCTTTGCCGGCCAGACACGCATGCAGCGCCGCTTCGCCGCTGTGGCCGTAGGGTGGATGGCCGATGTCGTGCAGCAGCGCCAGAGCCTCGATCAAGTCTTCGTTTAAACGCAACACGCGTCCGATCGTCCGCGCGATCGTGGCCACTTCGTGCGTGTGGGTCAGCCGCGTGCGATGATAATCGCCCATGCTGCCGGTGAAGACTTGCATCTTGCCGCTCAGCCGGCGGAAGGCCGCGCTGTGCAAGATGCGATCGCGATCGCGCTGATACGGTCCGCGATACGGGTGCAGCGGCTCGGCATATCGACGCCCCTGCGAGTCACGCGAATACATCGCGTAAGGAGCCAGCAAGAGATTCTCGCGCTGGTTCCAACAACTCGCAGTGATCGTCGATGTGTGACTCGTCATGGTGGTATCGGTTTCTAGTTGCTAGTCGCTAGTTTCTAGAATGACGGACAATGGCAGAAGGAGCCTCGGCGTTCATTGGTTTTACTAGCAACTAGTAACTAGTGACTAGCAACTTTTCTGTCAACTTCCAAATTGTTTCTTATAAATCAACTGAATCAAGGTCTCAGTGTCTTTGAACTTCGTACCGGTCGCCAGCGCTTGATCGATCAGCTTGCGGGCATCGGCATCGTTGTGGCCTAACGCTAGCAATGCGTGATACGTTTCTTCGACTACACTCTGGGACGTATCGTCGCTGGCGGTGGGCAGATCGCGGCGGACGAGCAGGGCGAACTTGGGCATCTTGCGCCGCAGCTTGGCGACGATGCGCTCGGCGGTAGCCGGGCCGACGCCGGGCAAAGCCGACAAAGCCTTGGTGTCTTGCTGTTCGATGATCACGGCCGTGTCTTGCACCGGCTGGGTCATCGCGCGGAGCGCTTTTTTCACGCCGACGCCGTCGACCGAGCAGAAGAGTTCAAAGAACTCGCGTTCGACCGTCGAGAGAAAGCCGACCAGGCGAGGCATCAGCTTGCCGCCCGAAGCCGCATTTCCTTCCATGTAATAGATCGTATTGAGCGACACTTGTTTGCCGATCTGCGTCTGCAAGTGACGGCGGGTGTACTCGGGAATGAGGACTTCGTATTCCATGGGCGGCACGCTCAAGGTCGCCGACTCTTCTTCTAAACTGATTAACTGACCGCTGATCTTCGTTATCATCCTGGTTTCCGAACCTTGCTTTGTTTCTGAGTTTTCAGCTGGAGTGCGTTGATCTGATCGAGCACGCTGAGGCGGCCGCTGCTGGGTGCCAGGGCCGGCATGCGCAGGGCGTGCAAGTGGCTGAGCGCGATTGCCAGCGCGTCGGCGATGTCGGGCGGTTCCAAGGGCTGGGCCAGCCGCAACTGAAACTGCACCGCAGCTTGCATCTGGTTTTTCGGCGCACGGCCGTTGCCGGTGAGCAGTTTCTTGACCATGGTCGGCTCGTAAGAGACGACCGGCACCCCGGCCTGAGCGGCCGCCAGGCAAATGACGCCGCGAGCGTGTCCCATCAAGATTGCCGTCCGCGGGCGCTCGTAGTGCGAATACAGCTGTTCCATGGCGAAGTGCTGAGGAGCATGCTGAGCGATCACTTCCATGACGCCGTCGAAGAGTTCTTTGAGCCGCGATTCGAACGGCCGGTCGCGCGGCACTTGCACGATCCCAGCATCGACCAGTTGCACTTGCGAACCAACCGCTCGAATGACGCCGTAGCCGGTCGTCCCCAGCGCCGGGTCGATGCCGAGAATCGTCACTGCCGTTTTCATAGTTCGAGCCATCCTTGTGTGAGGCGTCAGGCGTCAGGCGTCAGGCTTCAGGCGTCAGGCGTCAGGCTAAAGGCTAAAGGCTAAAGGCTAAAGGCTTTAGATTTAGGACCAAAGGTCCGTCATTCCTTAGCCCAGCCCAACGGGCTGAGGTCTGGCTGAAGCCTGAAGCCTGAAGCCTGAAGCCTGAAGCCTGAAGCCTGAAGCCTGAAGCCTGAAGCCTGAAGCCTGAAGCCTGAAGCCTGAAGCCTGAAGCCTGAAGCCTGAAGCCTGACGCCTGACGCCTGACGCCTGACGCCTGACGCCTGACGCCTGACGCCTGATGCCTGAAGCCTGCTACTCCCCCGTCAATTCGTCCAGCAGCCGTGCTGTGCGCTCGATCGCTTCCCACGATATTGTATGAGGTCCTTGGAATTGCAGGAACTCGACTTGGCAACCTTCGCTCACGAGCAAGTCGCGGAGCCAGACGCCCGCCGCCAACGGCAAAATGGAATCGAACTGGCCGTGGCTTTGCACGATTCGCGTGTCGGCCAGTTTGGCTACCTGCGGCTTCCAAGAGTCTTCGCGGATGAGGCAACCGGAGTAGATCGCCATCGCGCCGGGCGCGGTGTCGAGTCCGCAGCAGGCGCACTCCATCGACAGCATCGCTCCTTGCGAGAAACCGCCCAGCAATAGTTTTCGGCTATCCAAACCCGTGCGGGCCAGCGAGCTCGATACGACTTCGGTCAGCGCTTCGCGGGCTTGGTCGATGCCCGGCGGGTTTTCGCGGCGGACCTGCTCGAACTGTCCTTGTTCCAACGCCTGGATCAGCCGCTGGATGCTCAGTCGCCACCACGCGCGACCCTCGGCGAAACCTTCATCGGCCAGCGACAACAAGCCGGCTGGAAAGATTAACTCCACCGGTGCGCTGCCCGAGCGAGCTTCGAGCAGATCGGTGGCCAGCCCTGCCAGATCATCGCCGGGAGCGCCGAAACCGTGGCACAGGACGGCTACTGCGGCCGGCGGCAAGTCGCTCTTGACGACCGTGCAGTCCAAAACGCCGATGCGCTGGCGCTGCGTTCGATAACGAAAGTTGGTCACGCCTGAAGCTCGCTTGATGGTAAAACGTAAAATCTGCCAAGGTTGCTTAAAGTGAAGCTCTATAGCATACCGGCGATCGCCGCCGCCATGCTACCGCGACAAGATGCATGTCCCTCTCACGTAACCCGACGCGTTCGTTTTGAAGCCTGCGCATTTCTCGGTGTGGCACTGGCTATGCCAGTGTCTTCTGCTTCGAAGTTTGACGCGCCCGAATGGCTGGTAAGCGTTCCAAAGCCAATCAAACGTCAACGCAAAAGGTTTGCAACATAATCCGACATCGGAAAGCGATCGGGCCGATGATCGCCACAAACTTCGACAAAAGAGCCACTGGCAAAGCCAGTGCCACACAGAAAAGCCCGAACGCAGCAGTTGCGCCGGGTTCGTCCCTCGCTTACGCGTCGGGTTACAAAACCTCCGCGACCTCCGCGGTAAAAAAACAGCCTGGGAAGCCCGCAAAGTTTACCCAGCATCCAGCGGCGCGGCGTGGTAGCGAATGTAGCGAGTTTTCCTTCAACTCCGCGTTTCCGGCCAGCCGATTGAACCCTGCGAGGCTTGGGGTCATTCGGAGCCCCTGCGTACCCAAATTATCCCGGGAGGGAACTCTGACTATGTTTCGCAAGACCATGCTCGGCCTGGTCTGCACGGCCGCCCTGGTTGGCGCCGCTGCATCGACCAGTTCGGCTCAAGACGTCGCTGGCCATGGCCCCGTC
>JBQCEI010001021.1:0-6318 GCA_051960375.1 Aureliella sp.
CGAGCACTTCGGTCGTCTCGCCGAAGGCCCAGCCGGCTCGCAGGGCGCGCTCGTTGGCCTGGGCGATCTGTTCGCTCTTGGAGAATTTGCCGCGGATGAATCGCAGCGTGGCTTCCATGTCGCGGCCGTAGAGCCAGTAGACCAGCCCCATCGCGAAAAAGTTGCGGCAGCGGTCGGCCTCTTTGACGCTCAGCCCCAGCGAGGAGACCGCTTCGCGCGTCAGCTTGGTCATCGGCACTTTGACCAGCCGGTATTTCTCGACAGCCGGCTCGTCCAACGGACTGGTGGTGAGGTTGGCCAGCTTGAGATCTTTCTCCTCGAAGCTGTCTTCGTTGACGATCAGCAGACCGCCCGGTCGCAGATCGTTGACGTTGGTCACCAAGGCCGCCGGGTTCATGGCGACCAGCGCATCGAGCGTATCGCCCGGCGTATGCACTTCGTGCGAAGCAAATTGCACCTGAAAACCACTGACGCCGGCGCGGGTGCCGCGCGGCGCACGAATCTCGGCGGGAAAGTCCGGGAAGGTGGCCACGTCGTTGCCGGGCAGGGCCGACGTGTTGGTCAGCTGCGTACCGAGCAATTGCATGCCGTCGCCAGAGTCACCTACGAGACGGACCGTGATCCCGCTCACGGTTTCAATTTGCTTGCCCTCACGAGCTGGTGAGGAGATGTCCTGAGACATTCACGTAAATCCGTTGGAGAGTTAGGGGGATGGGCAAAGAGTTTTCGATTTTATCGAATTTTGGGCCCACTTGCGTAAATGCAATTCTGACAAAACGTGCGGCTTATTGCCATGCCAAACCGCCCAGCCCCCCTAAGCTTTTCAGGCGCTAGGGGCGGGCCAAAGGCTGCAAAACGTTGGGGAGAGCCCCAGCGGCAATAAGTGCTCAGCAGGCTGCTGCAGGAAGAGACACCTGGTATCGGGAGAGCGTTCGCCGGAGAGAGAGCTCGCTACTTCTCGCCTTCACTGGGGCGGTTGGCCTCGGGGTGCGTGGTCGGTTTGTGGCCGATGTGGGGCGGCGGGACGGAGGTTTCGCGCTCGTGCGAGACGCCCGGCTTGGGCTCGCCGGGTTTGGCCTGCGAGGGGGGCGGTTCGTGTCCTTCGTAGGCATCGTCGTAGCGCGAGACGTAGCCGGGCTGTTTGGCGCGCTCGAGCTCGAGCCCATACTCTTCGACGACGCGTTGCTGGATCATGTCGCGGCAGTGTTGATTGATCGGATGGGCCACGTCGGCGTAGAGCTTGTTGGGCATTTCCTCTTCGCGCTGCTCGCGCGACTCGCGCAAGCGCGCCCCGCACTGGTTGCAGAAGTTGCTGCGCAGGTGGTTCTTATTGCCACAGCGGCTGCAGCGAAACGTCAGCTTGCGGCTGGGCATGGCCACGAAGGGTCCCTGGCTGCCTTCGATGATCTTCAAATCGCGCACGACAAAACAATTGTCGAACGTGATCGAGCAGAAGGCGCGGAGCCGATCTTCCGAAGCCTCCATTAATTTGATTCGAACCTCGGTAATCTCCACCGTCTCTGCTCCTTGATGCATGGAACGTGGATCCACTCGGCTCTGCTATTTTAGGTCTGCTATGGCAGGTTCAAGGCAATGCGTTCGAGTTGTCGCTCAATGGGTGCTGCGTACCATGCCCGGGCGGTATAGGCTCTTGGCAGTCCAAGTTGGATCAGTTGTTCAGAGAGCTTGTGACCCTCATCCGAGTTGTCGACCAATGCAAAACAGGCCGATCCGCTGCCGGTCATCATGGCTCGCGTTTGGCCCAGCCGTGCAAAGCATTCCAGCTGCCGAGGGATCCAGTCGTTCAGGCGACTGGCTGGCGCTTGCAACGCGTTGAACAGCGATTCTTCAATCTCGCGCGATGCGTGTGCCCGCTCGCCACTACATGCTGCTAGCATCCTGCGGCTGGCAGCGGTTTGCTCAGCCGGAGCCCACAACCTATAAACCTCCGCCGTTGAAGAACCGACCGGAGGATGAGAAATCACAAAGCACAGAGGCGGCCGGCCCGAAAGTATTTCGATGCGCTCGCCCCTTCCGGTTGCTCTTGCTAATCCAATGCCGTTTTGTGCGTCTCCCAGGAAAAGCGGAATGTCGCTCCCCAGCGAGCTGGCCACGCGCCTGGCCAGTTCACGGTCCCATCGCCACCACAATGCCAGAGCGGCCACGATGGCCGACGCGGCGTCGGAACTGCCCCCTCCCATCCCGGCGGCCGCCGGGATGCGCTTGTACAGCCGCACCCGGCAACCCCGCGCAATGCCCAGCTCGCGCTGGACGGCCCGCAGCGCGCGCACCACCAGATTCGATTGGTCAGCCGGTATGTCCCAGGCCGGATCGGCGCTGCGGGGCTCGCCCGCCTGCGCGCCCAAGTCCCGGGATGAGCCCGCGCCCTGAGCCCAGTCCGCAGCGGCGGCGGCGTCTTCCGAGCTGCGGTTCGGATTGCGTTCCGAAGGCCCACGGAAGCTCCCGGTTGTCCCGCCGGCAGTGTCGGTTGTGGAAGGCTCAGTTCGGGCGGAGTTGGTTTCGGTCGCGCCGGTTTCGGCAGTGCCCGCTTCTGGGGCGCCCGCTTCGGTGGCGTCGGTCTTGGTGGCGTCGGTCTTGGTGGAATCGGTCAGCGCAGCAATTGAAAACTCAATGCGGTCCGAGTCGTTCTCTTCAACGTGCAACTCGTCAAACAGCGTCACCGGACACATGATCGAATCGATCTCGTGGTAACCGTCGGCGCGTTTTCCCAACACTTCCAAGAATAAATTCAATTTCGCCGGCGAACGGATCACCCAAGTGCGATCGATCGAGTCAATTAACATAGCAGGGCATTGTGGTGGTCAGTCTACTGGACAGTCAAGTTCTCGATTCGGTTTTTGCGACACAGTTTCGCTGAATCGCCGCTCTCGGCTATCTTGCCTCACTGCTGTATACTTGCTGGTCCTCCGCGCTGCATGGCCGCCGACGCGTCACTAACCCGCATGAGGATCTATTGGCACCGCCGCCGATATCCCTTATTCCTTCCTGCATTCTGTCCTCAACGCCTTCGCCTGCCTACGATCCGCATGTTCACATCTGCCTGTGCGTACAGTCAGACATGCTCGATCGGTCCCGGGCAAGCTGAAGCCTTTCCATACTGAACAAAGAGAGACTCGTCGTCATGTCGGATGACAAAACCGTCAACGCTGCCGAAGCTGCCAAGATGAACGGCAACTATCTGCGGGGTACCATCGCCCAAGATCTGGCTGGCGAGAGCGACCAATTCGACAAAGAAAACATCTTGCTGCTGAAGTTCCACGGCACCTACCAGCAGGACGACCGCGATGTCCGCGGCGGAGGCGACAAGGTCTTCTCGATGATGACCCGCACGCGCGTCCCCGGTGGCAAGCTGACCGCGGCCCAGATGATCGCTCACCTCGACCTGTGCGACGAGATCGGCAACGCCACGCTCAAGTGCACCACGCGGCAGGCGATCCAGCTGCACTGCATTCCGAAGAACCGCCTGCGGGAAACGCTGCACCGCATCAGCCAGGTGAATCTTTCGACGATCGCCGCCTGCGGCGACGTCAACCGCAACGTACTCTGCTGCCCGGCTCCGTATCAGGACGGCATCCGCAGCGAGATGCAGAAGATGACCGACGCGATTGCCGCGCATCTGCAGCCGCGCACGGGGGCCTACTACGAGCTGTGGGTCAAGGACGAAGAAACCGGCGAAGAAACGCTCGCCTCGGAAGTCAAAGCGGTCGAGGAAGAAGAGCCGATCTACGGCAAGCTCTATCTGCCGCGCAAATTCAAAACCGCCATCGCCCTGCCCGAGGATAACTGCGTCGACGTCTACGCCAACGATCTGGGCCTATTGGCCATCGTTCGCAACGGACGCATCGTCGGCTACAACGTGGTCGTCGGCGGCAGCATGGGTACGACGCCGAGCGCCAAGAAGACCTTCCCTGCCCTCGCTAAGCAACTCGGCTTCGTGACGCCCGATCAAGTGCTCGGCGTGGCCGAAGCGATCGTCAAGGTGCAGCGCGACAACGGCAACCGCAGCGACCGCAAGATCGCCCGCATGAAGTACCTCATCGCCGACCGCGGCATCGAGTGGTTCAAGAGCGAAGTCGAAAAGTACTGCGGCCACAAGATCGCCGACTGGACCGGCGAGGATGTCCGCGGCGTCAGCGATCACATGGGCTGGGACGAGCAAGGCGACGGCCGCTGGTTCTACGGCTGGAACATTGAAAACGGCCGCTTGTATGACAGCGAAGACCGCCGCTGGAAATCGGCCATCCGCGAAATCTGCGCAACGCTCACGCCGGAGCTGCGGCTGACCGCACAGCAGAGCTTGATCTTCACCAACATCGAAGCCGGCCAGCGCTCGGCGCTCGAGAACATCATCCGCAAGCACAAACTGCCGGTGTCGGAAGAACTCTCCGAAGTTCGCCGCTGGTCGATGGCCTGCGTGGCGCTGCCGACCTGCGGGCTGGCGGTGACCGAAAGCGAGCGCGTGCTGCCGAGCGTCATGGACGAGATGGAGCGCGAACTGGCTCGGCTCGGCCTGGCCAAGGAGCAATTCACCGTTCGCATGACCGGCTGCCCCAACGGCTGCGCTCGCCCGTACAACGCCGACATCGGCCTGGTCGGCAAGACCAAGGGCAAGTACACAATCTTTGTCGGCGGCAACCTCATCGGCACTCGGCTGGCCTTCATCCACAAAGATCTCATTCCGCTGGAAGAGATCGTCCCCACGCTTGTCCCGCTGTTCACGGCTTTCAAGCAAACCCGCAGCGGCAACGAATCGTTCGGTGACTTCTGTGCCCGCTTGGGCAATGAGAAGTTGCTCGAACTGAGCAGCCAATATCTGCCGCAGTCGGCGTAGACGAGCGGTCGGCAGTTCGTTTTTTAACGCAGAGACGCAGAGAGTGAGCAGAGGACGCAGAGATGCCTCTGCTCTTTCTCTGCGCCCCTCTGCTCTCTCCGCCTCTCTGCGGTTAAAACTTGTGGTGGCGATCGATCCGTTGCACGAGTCTTTTTCCGAGAGGTGACTTTCAAGATGCGTCTGGCCAAAGTGGTTTCGCGATCCGGACAAGCTGCAGTGGCTCGCGTCGAGGGAGACGCTCTCGTCGTCTTGGACCTCGCTGCGGCGGGCCTGGGCACGTTGGCCGATATTTTGCACGCCGATTCGCCGCTGAAGCTCGCTGAAAGTCTGCCGGGAACCGGCGAGCGCATCGCAGCGAAGGACGCTCGCTGGTTGCCGCCGATCGATTCGCAGGAAGTTTGGGCTGCCGGGGTGACTTACAAGCGCAGCCAAACCGCTCGCATGGAAGAATCGGAAACGGCCGCATCGTGCTACGACCGCGTCTATGTTTCGCCGCGTCCCGAGCTCTTTTTCAAAGCCACCCCCAGTCGCTGCTCGGGGCACTTGAGCCCGGTGCGCATTCGCCAGGACGCTTCGTGGAATGTGCCCGAGCCGGAGCTGACGCTCGTGCTTTCCCCCAAGCTGCACCTGGTCGGCTTTACCGTCGGCAACGACATGAGCTCGCGCGACATCGAAGGGGACAATCCGCTCTATCTGCCGCAGGCCAAGGTCTACGATCAGTGCTGCGGGCTCGGACCGTGCATCACGCTGGCCGAGGCGATGCCGGCCAAAGGCGATATTCAAATTTCGCTCCGCATCGAGCGCGGTGGCCAGTGCGTCTTCGAGCAAGCGACGTCGGCCGATCAAATGGCTCGCACCTTCGAAGGTCTGATCGAATGGCTCGGACGGGACAATAGTTTTCCGCACGGCGCGTTCCTGCTGACCGGCACCGGCATCGTTCCCGACAGCCCCTTCACGCTCGCTCCGGGCGACCGAGTGTCGATCACGATCAGCGGCATCGGCACCCTGACCAACGACGTCGTCCAAGGCCCGGCATAAACTAACTCTCCTCTCCGCGCTCTCCGCGTCCTCCGCGGTAAAAACTTCAGCCTGCAAAGCACGACACCCTACATTCACCAAGGACATAACCCATGGCAACCGCAACGCAAACGGAACTGGTACCAGTCTTGATCGACGGTCGTTGGCAAGCTTCGGCGGGCAGCCAGGCGTTTCAGTCGATGAACCCGGCAAAGTGCCAGCCGCTGGCCGATCAGTTCCCGGTCAGCACTTGGGACGACTGCGAACGCATGCTCGGCGCCGCGACGATCGCCGCTCATCAGTTGCGTTCTATCGAGCCCGAGCGCATCGCCGCTTTCCTGGAAGAATACGCGGCCCGCATCGAGGGAGCTGCGGCGAAGCTGTGCGAAGTGGCCAACCTCGAGACCGCCCTGCCCGTCGATCCGCGACTGGCCAAAGTCGAGCTGCCG
>JBQCEI010001022.1:0-2141 GCA_051960375.1 Aureliella sp.
CCCTGCGACACCACATCGTTCCCATGCCGGGAGCCTTCGGCCCGCAGGCTTTTGCTCCTCGCACCCCACAAGGGCCCGATAGCTTCGATGCACAAATGCGCATGCTCGATCGCATCCTCGAAATGCCGCTGCTCAAGCGACACATCGAACTGATCGAGGAGAACGCGAAACTGAAGGCTCAGCTGGAAATTCAAGAACGCACGATGCACATGCAGCGGCAACTCGAAGGGCAGGGGAGAAGAGAGCGGCCGCAAATTGAAGACTTTGTAGGCGTCGGAGATTTGCCCGAAATGCGCGAGCGCGCTGAACGCGAACGCGCCGCAGCTCGTGAGCGAGCGGAGCAGATCGATCGCGAACATGCCGAGCACCGCGAGCGGATGGCCCAACAGCAAAGACTGAATGCCGAAAACGAAATGCTCCGCCACCGCGTGCGCGAGCTCGAAGCCAAACTGCATGAACTGCAAACCGACCTTCGCGCCAAGATGGGTGGCGATCGCCAAGGGGCTCGTCATGAGGAAGCCGAGCGCGGCGAAGCTCGCCACGCCGAAGCTCGCCGCGAAGAAGGCCGCCGCGGTGAAGATGCTCGTCGCGACGAAAGACGCCGCGAAGACGCTCGCGACGACGACGATGAAGAAGACGACGACGATGAAGATGACGACGATGAAGATGAAGATGAAGATGAAGACGATGAAGACGAAGACGATGACGATGACGATGATCGCGACTAGCGATTCAATGCCTCATCACTCTCCGCGCTCTCTGCGTCCTCCGCGGTAAAAAAGCATTCAGCGCCACCGGTCGGCCACGTCGGGCAAGATGTATTCGATGACGGCCGGCCGCTCGCGCATGGCGTCGACCTCGAGCAAGCGCTGGTAGCCGCGGGTGATCAGCTCAGCCCGCTCGGCGGCAAACCGGGGATCGAGCTGGCTGCGGCCGAACTCCCCTTCGACGCTGACCGGCGGATCGAATCGCGGATCATCGATGAACTGAGCCAGCGCAGGTAGGCACCGGATGTGACACTCGCGGCGCGTGTGCAGCGTCTCGGGATCGAGCCAGCCGACGATGAACTGCAGGTACAGCCCGCTATCGCGCAGCCGCTCCACATCGCCGCCGCAGACTTCGCACAGATACCCTTCTTCGCACTTGGCCATGGCCTCTTCCCTCCGCGCTCTCCGCATTCGTGTGGCACAGGGTAAGACAGGGGCATAGGCTTCGGAGTAACAGCACCCAAACCTCGTCCATGGCGTTCCAATGCCACCAACGTCCACCGCAGCGACGCGCGAAGCCGTTTGCCATCGGATCGCGTTTTTGTGCTGAACGCTTTTAACTTCGAAAAAAAGACACTGGCATAGCCAGTGCCACACGGACGGTAAAACGAGCTGTTGCTTCAACCCGGCAAACCGAGCACGTCGAACATCGAATACAGCCCGGGCTTTTTACCGACGAGGAACTTGGCGGCGGCCAGCGCTCCTTGCGCGTAGCAATCGCGGCTGGAGGCGGCGACGCGGAGCTCGATCGTCTCGCCGAGCATGCCAAAGATGATCGTGTGCTGGCCCGGATCGTCGCCGGTGCGGACGGCATGGTAACCGATCTCGTCGCGCGTCCGAGCTCCAACTTGACCTTCGCGACCGTGCACGTGCTTGTCGATGCCCAGTTCCTTCGCAATCAATTCTCCGAACTTCAGCGCCGTTCCGCTAGGGCTGTCTTCCTTGTAACGATGGTGGCGTTCGATGATCTCGACGTCGACGCCTTGCGGCACATTCTTCAGCGCGCGGGCGGCCTGTTCGGCCAAGCGCATGGTCAGGTTGACCGCCAGCGACATGTTCGGAGCCCAGCAGACCGGAATCTTTTTGGCCGTCTCGTGAATCGTGGCGATCTGTTGGCTCGACAGCCCCGTCGTCGCGATCACCAGCGGGATGCCGGCTGCGGCGCAGTGCTTGATCGCGGCTGAGCAACCTTCGGGACTGGAAAAATCGATCGCCACGTCGATCTCCTTCGGCCACTGGCCCACCAGCGCGATGCCCAGTGGCGAAACTCCGGCCACCATGCCGGCGTCTTGCCCGAGGGCCGGGTGAGCTGGATTTTCGATCGCCGCGGCAATCGTCATGTTGGCGTCTTGGCTGCCCAGCGCTACCAGGCGG
>JBQCEI010001023.1:0-2980 GCA_051960375.1 Aureliella sp.
CGCTACCGCATAGTCGGCATGCGGCAGTTCGCAATCTACCTGCGTTGCTCCGAGCCCGCGAAGCGAAGCGGCCGCGCGGTCGACCGCCGCGCGAGTCTCGGCCGACACGCCGTGCGAAGCGATCAGCGAACTGATCACGCCGACGCGCACGCCGGCCAGCGGGTTATCGAGCTGCTTGCCATACGCTTCAGCGGGCTCGGCCAGCGAAGTGCTGTCGCGCTCGTCGTGACCGGAGATGATTTCCATCAACAGGGCCAGGTCCTCGGCGTTATGCGCTAGCGGACCGACTTGATCGAGGCTGCTGGCGAACGCGACCAACCCATAACGGCTGACGCGGCCATACGTCGGCTTGAGTCCCAGCACGCCGCAGAAGGCAGCGGGCTGACGCACCGAGCCACCGGTATCCGAACCGATCGACAACGGCACCATGCCAGCGGCTAAGCAAGCCGCAGCGCCGCCGCTGCTGCCGCCCGCAGTGCGCGTGCGATCCCAAGGATTCTTGCAAGCGCCGAAGATGCTCGTTTCGGTGCTGCCTCCCATGGCGAACTCGTCCATGTTCGTTTTGCCCAGCAGCACCAAGCCCGCGCGGCGCAGCTTGTCGACAACCGTCGCATCGTACGGCGGGCGAAAGTCGGCCAACATGCGCGAGCCGCACGTCGTCGGGACATCTTTGACGCACAGAACGTCTTTGAGCGACACCGGCACGCCAGCCAGCGGCGAGAGTCCCGCTTCGCCCGCAGCGATGCGGCGATCGACCGCCTCGGCCTCCGCCAGCACCGCTTGGCGATCGACGTGCACGTACGCATTGACTTCGCCGTTGAGGCGCTCAATGCGATCGAGAAAATACTCAGCGACGCCGCGGCTAGTGAGCTCTCGCGCCGCGATGCGCCGCCCCAGCTCGGCAGCAGATAATTCTTCTAGTTTCATACCGCAAGAGCTTACGCGAAGCCGCCCAGATCAACAAGCTGTGCCTGCCTCCCACTCTGCGTTCTCCGCGCTCTCCGCGTCCTCCGCGGTAAAACCGCCTTACCGAACGCGCCGCACGCTTTGATGCGCAACGGCAACCAGCGCCTGCTTGGCCGCCGACTCAGGCAGGGGAGCGAGCGCGTCGCAAGCAGCCTCGGCAAACGAGCGGGCCGCATCGAGCGTCACGGCCGAAGCATCCGATCGATCGAACGCTTCGCGCAGCCGTTCGCCGATCACACCCGCTTCGAGCAGCGCAACCAGCCGCCCGCGCTCCTGGGCCGGCGCTTGCTCGACCAAGCGCAGCGATGGCAATGTCGGCTTACGATTGGCCACGTCGTTGCCAAGCGGCTTGCCCAAGGCGGGCGTGCCCCAAACGTCTAGCCAGTCGTCATAGATCTGAAACGCGATGCCGAGCTTCATGCCATACGCTTCGAGCGCCCGCATCCAGCTCTCGTCAGCCTCGGCGCTCCACGCTCCCAGCGAGCTGCTGGCGGCGCACAGGTCGCCGGTCTTCTGACGAAGAATATCGAGGTACTCGTCGATCGAGAGATCCCAGCGGCCGATCGTATCCTGCTGGCGCAATTCTCCTTCGCACAGCGCCAAGCCGGCGCGACCGACGCGATCGGCCACGATGCACGAACCGGCACCCGCTGCGAGGATGTACGCTTTGGAAAAGAGGATATCGCCGAGCAGGATGCTGGCGTGGTTGCCCCAGCTGACGTGCGAAGTCGGCGCGCCGCGGCGCGTGTCCGCGCCGTCGAGGATATCGTCGTGCACCAGCGTCGCCGCGTGAACCATCTCGACCACAGCCGCCACGCGGCGCGTTTGCGCCGACAATCCGCCACAAGCTAACGAGCTGAGCAAGACCAACCGCGGCCGCAAACGCTTGCCGTGACAAGCGGCCGCCGACTGCATGACGCGAGCCACCGCGACATACTGGCTCTCGAGCTGCTCAGCGAGATACTCTTCGAAAGCCGCCAGTTCCTGCTCGAGCAACTGCTCAAGCGCGATCGCGCCATCGCGCGAAGATGCCGAACGCGGCGCCGGCTGGTCCGCATAAGCGGGCTCGAGCCCAATGTCTCGGACAAGCGGATTAGCCACCGGTTCCATGTTCCTTCTCCGGTTCCTTCTGGCCGGCTCGCTGGTAATCTCCGGACGCCCCTCCGGTTTTCGAAACGAGCTGAACGTGTTCAATCGAAATGCTTTTATTGAGCGCCTTGCACATGTCGTAGATCGTCAGAGCCGCCAGCGAGGCCCCGACCAGAGCCTCCATTTCCACTCCCGTGCGAGCAGTCGCCGTGGCTTGCACGCGCACTCGCAAGGCCTCGGGTTCCGCCCAGCTAAACTCGGCGGTCACCTGATCGAGCGGCAAACTGTGGCACAGTGGAATCAGTTCATCGGTTCGTTTGGCAGCCCCGATCGCGGCGATGCGAGCCACTTGCAGCACATCCCCCTTGGGCATCGGACCGCTTTTCAGCTGCTCGGCTAGCGAGTGCGACATGCGTACGATCGCTTCGGCTTCGGCCGTCCGCCGCGTGATCGGCTTGGCGCCGACGTCCACCATGCGAGCATTGCCCGAGGGGTCCAAATGGGAAAATGACTCTTTGTGCATCTCTGTGGCCGATCTCACTCCAACAGCTCAACCGCAATTTGGCTATCAAACTTAACGCGTCCGGCCAAAACACAACATCCCGCGAATCCCCAAACGGGTGGCCCACAAAAATGCTAGTGTTGCATTGCGCTTCGGTGCGATTCTCACCGCGGAGGGGCGGAGAGCGCGGAGATTCCTCTGCGTCCTCCGCCTTCCCCGCGTCTGCGCGGTGAAAACGGGCTGTTCCGGTCGCTGCGAAATAGCCTCCATGGCAGTTTGTAACGGATTCGGTAAATGCGCCGACTCTGCTTGGCCGATGGTAAGACCAAGCGGTTCCTTTTTTCCGGGGCCGGCACAGGTCGCTTTCCGGGTGCTCATGCAATGCCAAACGACGATGTCTACCGGTCGCTCGACAATTACTTG
>JBQCEI010001024.1:0-4181 GCA_051960375.1 Aureliella sp.
GGCTGAATGTCATGTTGATCGAACGCCGAAGCAAACATGCCGAGTGGCTCAAGTATCTGCGAGAATCGTTTAGCGCCAACAAACCTTGGGATGCGACGGTGCGCGAGATCTTGGCGCCCGATGCTGACAACGAAGCCACCCGCGGATCGGCTCTCTTTTACACTGCCCGACTCGAGCACTACGGCCAGAATCCGCCCGATGTACCCGGTTTGGTTCGCGATGTAGGACGCATGTTTCTAGGCGTCGACGTCCAGTGCGCTCAGTGCCACGACCATCTGTTCGTCGATGATTACAAACAGCTGGATTACCAGGGCCTTTATGCGTTCGTCGGTAATGTGGTTCTGCGACAGGACGTAAAGTTCCCGGCCGTCGGCGAAAACCCGCTCCTCAAGGAGATTGCGTTCAAGTCGGTCTTCGAGGGGGAGGAGCAGTCGACCGGTCCACGTCTGCCCGGCGGCCAGGAAATCGAAGTGCCATTGCAAAAAAAAGGGGAAGAGTACCTGGTGCCGCCAGACAAAAAACTTAGGACGCCCGGCGTACTCAAGTTCAGTCCCATGCGCATCTTGTCGGAAGCCGTGACGCGCAGTGACAACCCGGCACTGGCCCGCAATATCGTCAATCGCTTGTGGTGGATGATGATGGGACGCGGCCTGGTAGATCCGCTCGATATGCACCACTCAGGCAATCCCCCGTCGCATCCCGAGTTGCTCGATATGTTGGCCCACGACATGGTCGAACATGGTTACGACATCAAGTGGCTGCTTCGCGAATTGGCGCTGAGCGAAACGTATCAGCGGAGCAGCCACCTGCCGCCGGGAGAAGAGGAACCGCCCTTGCCGGCTTCGTATCGCACAGCGCTGGAACGGCCTCTTTCGGCAGAACAGTGGCTAACCATTTTGCGCGAAGCATCTGGGGAACAGCTGCCCGATGCCAAGGTGTTCGACCAGTGGCGAGACCGTTTCGAAAAGGTCTTCGCCAACCCGCCCAAAGAGCCAGAGGTGCACGTTGCGCCGACGGTGAAAGCGGCACTGTTTCTGTCAAACGATTCGCTGGTGCTCTCGTGGTTTGAACGTCGCGAGGGCAACCTGGTCGATCGGCTTTGCAAGCTTGAAAGCGATACTGCGGTTCTCGATGAGGCCTACTTGAGCGTGCTGACGCGTTTGCCGACCGAGCAGGAGCGGGCGGAAATGGAACGCTTCCTGCGCAGATCCGACATTCCACGCGACAAGGCGGTCGCAATGCTCGCCTGGGCCTTAGTCGCATCGACGGAGTTTCTTGTCATTCACTAACTACCGGGCTGGGGAGACAAGCCGATGACGCGGCAAACCTTATGCACCCCCTTTGAGCACAAGCTCTCCAGGCGGCGCTGGCTGGGCGCAGCAGCCGGTGCCGGTGCGGCGGTCGGGGCAAGCGGCCTCGGCGGTCTGCTGCAACCAGCAACAGCTCGGGAACTTGCCAAAAAAGACGAGCAGGTGCTGTTCATTTGGATCGACGGCGGGATGAGCCAGTTCGAGAGCTGGGACCCAAAGCCGAACACTCTTTTCGGTGGCCCGTTCCGCGCGATTCCGACTTCGGTGCCCGGAGTGCATTTGAGCGAGTTGATGCCGCAAACTGCCAAGCAAATGCATCATCTGGCAGTCGTGCGCAGCCTGTGCACCCAAGACAATTCGCATTCCGCCGGAGTCGCACGCATCCAGCGCGGCGATCCTAAAAACCGCGGCGTGACCTATCCGTACTTTGGCTCGGCAGTATCGAAACTGATGGGCCCCGGGGCCAGTCAACTGCCGTCCTACGTCTGGGTGAAACCTGGAAGCGGCGGATTTATTCATGAAGACGCTGGCTTCCTCGGGCCGAAGTACGGCGCTCTGGCCTTCGGCGATGGCAAGCCACCCGAAAATCTGCTGCGGCCGGAATCGATCTCCGAGGCAGAAGATGAAGCGCGGCATCAACTTCGCGAAGTGGTCAATGGAGCCTACGCGCGTCGCAGACGGCCACTGGTAAGCGAAGCGAACAAGTATGTATTCGATTCGGCCAGAACACTCATGAATCGCCGCGAATTGTTCGATGAGGCGGCGTTCTCGCCGCGCGATCGCGAGCGGTACGGTTCGCACGAATTCGGCAGGCACATGTTGATCGGCCGCAAGTTGCTCGAGGCTGGAGTGCGCTTCGTAAAAGTAAACTCCTACGGTTGGGATACGCATGGCGATAACTTCAATGGCCATCTCAGCCTGATGCCCAGATTTGATCAAGCATTCTCGGCGATTATTGAAGACTTGGCCGCCAGCGGAATGCTGGACCACGTGCTGGTCATCGCCATGAGCGAATTCGGGCGAACGCCGCGAATCAACGGGCACATCGGACGCGATCACTGGCCGGAGTCCTGGTCGCTGGCCATGGCCGGCTGCGGACTCAAGCGCGGCATGGTCGTCGGCCAAACGAACAACGAGGGAACCTTCGTCGACAGCGAGCCGCTCGACATCGGACACATGTTCCATACCTGGTTCCGCGCTCTGGGCATCGACCCACAGCGGACGGAATACTCTAACGATGGTCAACCCCTGCCCATTGCCCACGATGACTGCCACGCCTGCGAAGAAGTTCTTGCTTGACGCTCGGCGACGCGCCTGAGCAAGAACTACCAGATGTTGGCACCCACCTGCTTCGAAAGGGCCCTTCGATGAACCAGTCCACCGAATCCTGTCTGGAGCGTTACGAGCCGCAAGAGGCTGGAATCATCGCAGCGGATCCTCAGGTAACCGAGGCCCGGATCAGCCCCTGCGGTCGCATTTTGGCGGCAGCCAGTTTCGACGCTCGCGTTCGTCTTTGGAATATCGCCGGACAAGATCCGCTGGAACTTCCTTCGATAACCGAACACAACGGCTGGGTGCATTCAGTCGCTTTTCACCCGCATGAACCGCTAATATTCTCTTCCGATTCCTGGGGCCAGATTCGGGCGACGCGCATCGGTGATGAAGCGATCGAAGAGGTTTGGCGACAAAGCGAAGCACATGATGGCTGGATTCGACAGATCGATATCAGTCCCGATGGCAAGCGGGTCGCCAGTTGTGCGCCCGACCGCCGACTGCGGCTGTGGTCCACCGACGACGGTTCGCTTTTGTCAGAGTGGACAGCGGACGATGATCTTCAGTCGCTTCGTTTTCACCCCAACGGGAATTGCCTGGCTGCCGGTGACGCCAAAGGCAAAGTCAAGCTTTGGAACCTCGCAACCAAAGAACTGATCCGCGAATTGGATGCGAGCACTCTGTGGTTGCTCCATCGCTTGCAAGACGTAGGAGGCGTGCGCGTGCTGCGCTTCAAGCCGGACGGTTCGCAGCTTGCTTGCGGCGGTGTGAAACCTGCCAACGGTGGCACCGTTCAGGGCGAACCAACCTTGTTGATATTCGACGTCCACTCGGGTGCTCTCACAACTTCGCTTGCGTTCGGCGAGGCCAAAGATTGCTTTCTGCAGGACGTTCACTGGACTGAGGATGGGGTTTTGATAGCGGTCACGAGTGGCACACCCGGCACGGGGAAACTCGCCCTGCGGCGCATCGAAGACGAGAAGGCGTTCTACGAATCGACGAAGCTGCCCAATTGTCAAAGCGTGAGCGTACACGCGCAGTCGCGGCGTATGGCAGTCGTGACCACCAATCGAAACAGCAACGGCAACGGCCGCAATCTCAACAAAGACGGAGCCTATGCCGCCAACAACTCGCCAATCCACTTGTTTCGTTTAGGCAAACAGCTCGGCTCTTAAACGCGTCGTTCTGTTAGGGCCAAAGGACCGTGATTCCTTAGCCCAGCCCGCCGGGCTGGGATCGCTTGCGCCCGCGGGATCCCAGCCCGCTGGGCTGGGCTAAGGGGTTACGGACCTTTGGTCCTCAAGACTCCGATCAATTCAACTCAATTTCCGCGTACGAACGTTAACACTCATAAAGGTGCCCGACCCGATATACCACCGAAGACTTCTGCACACGTACTTTAGCGCTTCACCCGCGCTCATGCGCCAACTCCGCCTCGTGCTCGTGCTCGTGCTCGTGCTCGTGCTCGTGCTCGTGCTCGAAAACTCAGACGAGAATATCCTTGACGACATGCGCCTCTTCAACGCCGGTCAGCCGCACGTTCAGTCCGCGGAACTTGTGGGTAAAGCGAGCATGGTCGATACCCAGGCAATTGAGGAT
>JBQCEI010001025.1:0-3322 GCA_051960375.1 Aureliella sp.
CGTCCGCCGCGAAGATCTCGAAGCGATCGTCGGCCAGTACCTCGTCAACGCGCGCACTTGGACGAACGTCGATGCGATTGCCGTCATGATCGGAGGGGTCGAAGCCGCCGAAATACGTGATAGCAAGCAGGTACAAGATGTGCATGTTTTCGAAGGCCGAGAAGCGAAGTGTTCGCTGCGGATTTGCAAGGGCGCCTCAGAAGCGACAGCTAATCCTGGCGACATTATCAACTTCACGATCCGCTTCGATAATATTGGCGACAAGCCGATCGGTAATGTCGTAATCTTGGATAGTCTTACAACGCGTTTAGAATACATTGATAACAGTCAACAATCGGTTCTAAGTCTGGCAACCCCCGACGCCAGTGCCAAGTCAACTAGATTTTCAACCCAGGAGAACGAGGCCGGTTCGACGGTATTGCGATGGGAGATCGATCAACCTTTGGCACCGGGTGATGGCGGAACGATTTCGTTCAGTTGTCGCGTCCGGTAACACAGGCGGAAGGCGTTCTCCTGCGATACCTGCCAGCGCGACTCGCAACTGCTGAATGCTTATTTCGCAAGAACGTTTCCAAGCGATTCATGGCCTGCTGCTCGGAATGGCCATCGGAGAAGCGCTCGGACTGCCGCTGAAAGGCCTCTGTGGAGCGTCGGTCGTGCGCGTGGTGCGACGCCGTGCGCTGCGGTACCGATTCTGGCCCGGACAGGGGCTCTATAACAGCCACACGCAATTGGCTCTCATGGCGGGCCAGGCCATTCTGCGATCGCGCAGCGTGTCCAGCGATTGCCACCGCCGCTTTCGCTCGCGACTGCGGTGGTACGTGTTGGCTGGACCGGCCGGCGTGAACCGAATCACGTTTGCCGCCGGGATCAAGTCTTGGTTCGGCTGGACCGGACTGCCAAGCGGTTGCTGGTCGGCCAGCAACTCGCCGGCGACGCGCAGTCTGTTGTTCGGCGTTGTGCTTCGCAACACCGGACATCGCTACATGGTCTGGACGCGCGATTCGGCAGCCATCACCGATCGGCATCCGTTGGCCGCCGACGGCGCAGCGGTCTTGGCAACCGCGGCGCAGATCGCCGCCGTTTCCATGGGACAGCGCTTAGACCCTGCGGCAGCCCTCGACACGATCGTGAAGACGTCCAAAGAAAAAGCGATGAAGCAGGCCCTCGCGCAGCTGCGTCCCTTCCTGCGACAACGCCACTCGCCGCGCAAAGTCGCCCGTCACTTCGGCTGGCACAAGGGCATCAGCGGACATATCGTGCCGACGACCGTCATGGCCGTGTATTGCTACTTGCGTTATCCGACCAATTTCAAACACGCGGTCAAGGCAGCCTTGTTGCTCGGCGGCCAGACCGACGCGGTCACTGCACTGGTAGGTGGCCTGGTCGGCGCGCATGTCGGTGCCCGTGGCCTGCCTCAGGACCTGGTCGAGCGCTTGTCCGATTGGCCGCACGATCGCGGCTGGATCGAGCGGATGGCGATTCGACTATCCGATTGGCCGCACGGAGTGGACGATTTGATCCAAGCTCCGGCTCTGCCGACTTATCCGCTCGGCCAGCTCATGCGCAACGCCTTCCGCTGGCCGCTGGTGATCTCGCACGCGCTCCTCCGCCTCCCCAGGCGTTTGCTTTACACGGCCTAAGCGACAACCTCCGCGCTCTCCGCGTCCTCCGCGGTAAAAAACTCTTACCGCGTGGGCGGCGAGGCTTCGCGCACGAGGGCCCCGTTCTGCGGATCGATCACCAGAATCGCGAGCCGCTCGGCGGTGCCGAGATCTCCGGTGCTCAGCGTCGCATAGTCGAACTGGCCGCGGAGGTCGGTGTAGCCATCTTTGTAGAAGCGCACGCTGCCATCGTTGTGGCGAGCATAGACCTTCACATACGCGGCCTCCAGCGGCCGGCGATCGGTCTGGCTGCGCACCTGCAAGCGGCCGTACGGTTCCGCGACGGTGACCGCCAGCGAGTTGGCCGTCAGGACGCTCGAGCGCGAGATGCCCTTGGACGTCACTTCGATCAGCACGTTGCGATTGCGCACCTCAACGGGCAACTCCAGCTTGCGGCTTCCCCCTGCTCCGCCGGGCAACTTGATCGTCTCGCTCACGTTGGGGCGGATCGCCGGCAAGCGATCGCCGCTTTGCGATACGAACGGATTGCGGCTGAAGAGCAGTTCGATGTCCATCAAGTAGTAATTGACGCGCACCGAATCGACGTTGCGATACTGCACGCTGGCCACGCCGTCGGCGACCGCCAGGTCCAGCACCGGGCTTTCGGCTGCTTGCCGCGTCTGCTGCGCTTCGCGGCGATCGGTCAGCAGGCGCTCTTCGCGCTCGACGCTGCTCTCGAGCGAGGTGACCGAGGTCAGCTCTTGTCCCGACAGCAGCGCATCGCGCTGTCGCACTTGATCGGTAACTTGTGCGAACAGCTCGCGCCAGCGCGGCACCGGATAAGCCGCATAGCGCTCGGCGATCGCACTGGCCCGATCGTACTTGCCGCGGAAGAAATCGAGATACGCATCGATGTAATCGTATTGCAGACGCGTCACCAGGTTATCGACCTCCACTTCGTCGAACCAGTCGAGCGCCTCTTCGATGCGGTTCTGCAGCAGCAAGTAGTAACACAGCTCCATCCGCCGATCGTCGTCGATCTTGGGTTGGTGCGCGAGCACATTGAGCATGTGCGAGTACTGCGTAAACAGGTGGTCGTTCA
The DNA here is from genome assembly GCA_051960375.1 of Aureliella sp. Lineage (GTDB taxonomy): Bacteria > Planctomycetota > Planctomycetia > Pirellulales > Pirellulaceae > Aureliella. The sequence continues at coordinate 2,707 of JBQCEI010001025.1, forward strand.
GCACTACGCGTTTGCGTCCCAGTTGATGGATGCGAGCCACCACCAGCGGCTTGTAATCGAGATGCTCATAGCTCATTTCCTGTTGCGGATCGATCGTGATCAGCCGGCTGGCGAGCACCGGCCCGAGTTCGCCGGTAAAGTCGCGGCGATGATGCAGCAGCTGAGCAATGTTCTCCGTATCGAGATGCTTGAGCGAGTAGCCCCAGAGCACCGCATCGAAGCGCTGCCCGCGGGCCAGCAGTTCGATGACTTGTTCGTAGAACGACTTGTCCTTCATGCGGAAGGCGATGCGGCTGAGGTCCAGCCGCTGGAGGTTGGCCTTCTTCAAGTAAGCGAGCACTTGGTCGTTGGTTCCCCAAGCGGCGACATAGCTCCATGTCGTCTCATCGACCGACTCGGGCTCGGCCAGCACGCGCAGCGACTGGCTCTTGGTTGCCGTCAGATGTTTGCCGTTGGTTTCGCTTGCGACTTGTCCGCCGTAGTGTTCGAACTTGCCCGGTTCGGGGAAGTAGAACACGTACTGAACTTGAGCCGTGCTATACGGATTCAGTTCAATGGTCGTCGAGCGAGTGACTTTGCTCGAGGCCAGCGGCATGGCTCCTTCGGGCAATTGATA
>JBQCEI010001026.1:0-2251 GCA_051960375.1 Aureliella sp.
TGGGGGGGGTGGGGGTGTTAATAAATTTTCGGCTCACACCATATATAATTCTACGAACCCCTCGCCCCGATTCGGGGTGAGGGGCCGGGGGTGAGGGGTCTTCAGAAGCTACTTGGCTGGCCGGCAACAACGACCTAACACAGAAGCGTAGAGAGCACAGACGCGAGCAATCGATCTTGAAACACGGTGCTCTCTGTGTCTCTGTGTTTTATTCTTCATAAGACTGGAAATAAACATGAGCGTCTCTTCAAGCAGTCATGGTACCCAAGCCGCCTGGCCCTTGATTGCCGTTGCCCTTCTTGGCTTGGCATGTCTGCAAGCGCCGCTGCGAGCCAGCGAGTGGCCCTTGCCGCGCGGCAATGCCGAAGGAACGGGAGCATCGCAGGACCAAATCCCCAGCGAGCCGGTGCTCTTGTGGCAACTGGAACTCGGGGGCACGGGCTTTGAAGGCACGCCGATCGTCGCCGAAAAAACGATCTTTCTAGGCGACGTCGACGGCCGCGTGGTGGCCATCGATCTGGCGAGCGGAAAGACCAAGTGGCAAAAGAAGTTCGACACCGGCTTTGTCGCTCCGGCGGCCTACCATGACCACCGCGTTTACATCGGCGACTACGACGGCAAGCTGCATGTGCTCAGCGCGGCCGATGGCGAAGAACTCTGGACGCATCAGACCGATTCGCAGATCGATGCCGGAGCGAGCTTCTTCGGCTCGAACGTGCTGATCACTTCAGAGGATGGCAACTTGTATTGCTTGCAGGCTTCCGACGGCAAGCTGTTGTGGAAATACGAGACCGGCGATCAACTGCGGTGCGGCGCGACCCTTTCGGGCAATCGCACGTTTCTGGGCGGCTGCGACGGCAAGCTGCATATCGTCGACGTGGAAAAAGGGGCCAGCGCCGCCGAGCCAGCTCCGCTCGATTCGCCCACCGGCAGCACCCCCGCGGTCCAAGATGGCTTAGCGATCGTGCCGACACATGGCGGCGATGTGTTTGCGATCGAGGTCGCCAGCGGCAAGCAAGCCTGGAAGATGCGAGATCCCAAGCTGGCTCAAGAGTTTCAAAACTCGGTGGCCATCGCCGACGGACTGATCGTCGGCTCGAGCCACAATCGCCGCGTCTTTGCACTCGATCTGAAGACCGGCAAGAAGCAATGGGAAACCACGCTGCGCAAGCGAGCCGACAGTTCGCCGGTGATCGCCGGCGATAAAGTGATCGTTGCGGCAGCCGACGGCCGCATCGTATCGCTGGACCTCAAGACCGGCCGCGAACTCTGGCTCTACGAAGTCAAAGGCTCATTCATCGCGTCGCCCGCGATCGCCGACAACAAGATCGTCGTCGCCTCCGACAAAGGCACAGTATTCTGCTTCGGCGCGAAATAAGGTCCATCCTCCTCCGTGCTCTCCGCGTCTCCGCGGTAAAAGAACTCAATACGCCTCGCGATAAATCGTCGCGAAATCGTCCTGCGTGAGCGAGCGCGGATTGAACGTGCCGGTCCACTGCTTGGTAGCATCATCGGCCAGCGTCTCGATATGGTCGTTGTCGACGTTGCAACTGCGAAGCTGCGTGGCCAGATTGGCTTTTCTCAAAAGGTCGGTAATGAACCGAGCCAGTCCTTCGACCGCATCTGCTGAACTGCGTACCGGCTCGGCGTCGGGGATGTCGCTGTAGAGCTGAGCGTACCACTTCGCAGTTTCCACGCCGTTGAAGCGAATGACGTGCGGCAGCATCACTCCGACTGCTTGTCCATGCGCCACGTCATAGCGGGCCGTCAGCGGGTTGGCCAGAGCGTGAGCCGCTCCCAGCATGCTGGTCTCGATCGCCAGTCCGGCAAAGAACGCCCCGAGCTGCATTTGCGAACGGGCTTCGATGTCTTGCGGGTCGTCGAGCACGCGCGAGAAACCTTCGCTGAGCAGTTGCCAGGCTTCGCGGCTGTAGCAAACGCTGAGCGGATTGCGTTTGCGCGTCACATACGATTCGAGCGCGTGCGAGATCGCATCGATGCCCGTCAGAGCGGTGACCGATGCGGGCTGCGTAACGGTCAGTTCGGGATCGAGCAGAGCGATGCGGCACGCAGCTCGCGGATCGCCGCAAGCCATCTTCACATGCGTATCGGCTTGGCTGATCAGAGCGAACGATTGGGCTTCGCTGCCGGTGCCAGCGGTCGTCGGCACGGCGATCATCGGCAGCATGTCGGCGGTCGCTTTGCCGACGCCCCAATAATCTTCCATGCGGCCGCCGCAGCAATACAGGAA
>JBQCEI010001027.1:0-5034 GCA_051960375.1 Aureliella sp.
AGGTCGCGGCGCACCGCACGCACTAGCTCCAACCTGTATGATGCGCACATGGCAAAGTGATCGGGGTTCCACTAGAGGCTCTTGCAACAGGACACTCGTACGATGCGATCGGGAATCGGAGTTAGCGCTTTGGCGGCGTGTCTTTTCATGGCTTTTGTTTTTTCAACGCTCTATGGGCAAGGCACCGAGAAGAGCGGCGACTCGGTCGCAATCCTCGCGTGGAACATCGAGGCCGGTGGCAGCGACGTGTCGACGATCGCAGCTCAGCTGAACGAGCTCAAGCCGTTTGACATCCTGGCGCTGAGCGAAGTACCGCAGGGGGCAGTGAAAGATTTCGGCAGCCGCTGGAGCGCTGATTCGTTCATCGCCGGCGAGAAGGGAGGCCCGGCGCGGCTGCTGATTGCCTGGGACCCCGAGAAGTTTGATAAGCTCGATGCGAAAGAACTCAAGCAGTACGCTGAGAAAGAATTCGCGCCGGGGCTGCAAGCGGCGCCGTTGACTGTGCACTTAAAGCACAAGTCGAGCGGCCGCGATTTTATCGTGGTGCTCAATCATTTCGCCCGCGGCAGTGCGGAGCTGCGAAAGAGCCAGGCGGTGTTGCTGAGCATGTGGGCTCGCGAGCAAGCCGCGCCGGTCGTCGCCGTCGGTGGCTACAACTTCGATTACGACTTTTCAACCCGCCGCGGCAACGACGCGTTCGATGCCTTCATCCAGAGCGGCGTCTGGAAATGGATCGAGCCCAAGAAGCTGGTCGATGACAACTGGGCCGATCGCAATCGCGATGGCAAAGACGACTATCCCGATTCGATGCTGGACTTTGCATTTGCCGCTGGAGCCGCCAAAGCTTGGAACATCACCTCCGAAGTGATCGTGCGCGAAGGCGATTTTCCCGACACCGACAAAACCTCCGATCACCGCCCGCACCGAACCGTCATCGAACCCATGGAACCCGACGCGTAAGTTTTGAAGTTGCGCGTTTGGCCTTTTCTGTGTGGCACTGGCTCTGCCAGTGGCTCTTTTTTCGAAGTTTATGGCGTTCATGAGCCCGACCCCTTTCCGATGGCGGACATGTTGCAAACCTTTTCCATGGACGTTCGATTGGCATTGGAACGCTTACCTGGCCTTCTGGCGCTTCAAACTTCGAAGCAGAAGACACTGGCATAGCCAGTGCCACCCGGAGAAATGCGCAACTTCAAAACGCGTAAGCGAGGGACGCGCGGCCTCAAGTTTCGATCACGAGTTTTTTACCGCGGAGAACGCGGAGAGCGCGGAGACTTGAGCCAGTTGGCGGCACGATGTTTGCGTTGCAATCGGCCCTTAGCCGATCGTGTTCCTTCCGCCAGCGACGCTTGATCAAGGTGATGTCGATGACTGCTTCACGAGCTACGCACCATTCCTATTGGCTGAGCACCTGTCCAGCAGGACCGAAGTACGAGCCGCTTCGAGGGCGTGAGCGCACGCAAGTCGCGATCCTCGGCGGCGGCATCACCGGGCTGTCGACGGCGCTCGAGTTGCTCGAGCGCGGCCAGCAAGTCGCCGTGCTCGAGAGCCTGTTCATCGGAGCGGGCACGAGCGGCGGCAGCACTGGGCACTTGGACGCTCATCCCGAGCCCGGCCCGCGGCGCATGATTTCCGACGTCGGTCTGGAAAATGCCAAAGCGATGGTCGCCGCCCGCTTGGAGGCGATCGATCTGATCGAGCGGCGGTCGACCCCCGAGTGCGATTTCCGCCGGATTCCCGCCTATCAATACAGCGATAGTCCGCTGGTGGAAAACAATAAGTCGGGCGATCCTCCGCCGAGAATCGCATCGGTCGATGACCTCGAGCGCGAGATGAAGGCCGCAGCCGAATTGGGGCTGAGCGTCACCTGGAGCGCATCGCCGCCGATTCCGCGGGGCGGCTATGGTTATCGCATCGACAACATGGCTCGCTTCAACAGCTTGGCCTATGTGCAGCGCCTGGCCGAACTGGTTGTCCAGCGCGGCGGCAAGATCTATGAACAATCGCTGGCCAGCGGTCCGACGGGCTCGCATCCCACCGAACTGAAAGTCGGCGAAGGAGTCATCGAGTTTGAGCACGTCGTCTGCGCGGTGCACTGCAACTACACCGACGTCCTGCGAACATATTTTCAGACGCCCGCTTATCAGTCGTATGTCATCGCCGTGCGCGTCAACAATCCGCCTCCCGATGCGCTCTTTTGGGACACGAGCGATCCGTATTATTACACCCGCCATGCCCGCAGCGATCAGCCCGACCTGATCATCGTCGGGGGCTGCGATAAACGCACCGGGGCTCACTCGTCGGACGAAGTAGCGACAGCCCTGCGCAGCTACGTCCGCGACCGCTACGATGTCCGCGAGATCGTCGCCGAATGGAGCGCGGAACTGTTTGAACCGGTCGACGAAGTGCCGATCGTCGGCCGCCTGCCGGGCAAGGAGAATGTGTGGATCGCTACCGGTCTGAGCGGCGTGGGATTGACTTGGGGGACCGCATCGGGTCGCATCTTAGCCGAGCAGATCACGGGCAATCAGACGCCGCTGGACAAGCTTCTTTCCCCTTCGCGACTGGCACTCGATTCGATTCCGACCCTGGTCAGCGAACACGCGACGACCACTGCCGATCTCTTGCAGCGCGTTTTGCCGGCGCATCGCTTCGATGCTGGCTCGCTGAAGCCCGGCGAGGGTGAGGTCGGAGTCGACCAGCATCAGCACGTCGCCGCTTGTCGCGAGCGCTCGGGCTGCCTGCATCGCAAGAGTCCCATCTGCACGCACATGGGAGGCGTGGTGCACTGGAACGAGGCCGAGCAAACCTGGGACTGCCCCGTGCACGGCGGCCGCTTCAACGCCGACGGCTCGCGCTTATACGGCCCGCCCGAAAAGGGCCTCGAAGAACCGAGCCACAAGGCGAAGGAGTGAGTGCCCTCTATCGACCTTGTCTCCCCCTCGCCCCGCTTCGGGGAGAGGGGGCGGGGGGTGAGGGGCCGGAGCGAAAATATATTTGGCCTTGGCAGACCAACGACGGTTTGTCGGGCTCTGTGGCAGGTGCGTCCCTCGCTTACGCGTCGGGTTACATAAAGCACCGGAGCAGCTAGTGCACCGCCTCAATCTTCACGTTATCAAACGCAACCATCCCGGTTGCGCCGAAGAGCCCGATCGAGATGATCGCTTCTTTGGTGCCGGGTGGCACGCGGAAGATTCTTGAGTCGGTCTTCCAGCGGCGCGAGCCTTTGTAGGGGCCGAGCCACTGCATCGAAAGCCGCTCGCGCTTTTCGTCAAAGAACTGCACCGCGACGCTCGGCACTTCGTCGCGAGCTTGCCCCGGCGCGACGTGTTCGGACATTACGGTGGCGGTCACTCGCAGCTTTTGCACAACGCTGCCGTCGATCGGGAAGCCTTGCAGCAGGCTGGTCGGACTGCCCGGGTCGGAGTTGCTGAAGCTGACGTAATGCGAACCGGAGGGACTGGCAGCGTCGGATTCCCACTTGAGACCGCGCTGGTAGTACCAGCCCGGCACGTCGCCCTTCGGCAGCAAGGCGTCTTCGAAATCGCCGTTGATTAGCGACGGGTTGGTTGGATCGGCGTGCACTTTGCGCTGGTCTTCGGCCGCGCCGGTCATCGGCACGAACAGCGTCGGCCGCAGGGCTTCACGCTCGAGCTGGTTGCCCTTCTTGCGCATGCGCATGAGCGTTTGCTGGTAGCGCTCGCCGACGGGGATGATCATCAACCCGCCGTCGACCAGTTGATCGATCAGTGGCTGGGGCACGTTTTCCGGGCTGCAAGTGACGATGATCTTGTCGAACGGTGCGTGTTCGGCCCAGCCTTGATAGCCGTCGCCGATCTTGGTGTGAACGTTGTTGTACTGCAATCGCTGCAGCACCTTAGCGGCTCGCTGGCCGAGTTCTTCGACGATCTCGATCGTGTAAACATCTTTGACCAGCGGGCTGAGCACGCCGGCTTGGTAACCCGAGCCGGTGCCGATCTCGAGCACCTTGTCGTCGGGTTGGGGATCGAGTTCCTGCGTCATGACGGCGACGATGTAGGGGCTGCTGATCGTTTGCGAGTTGCCGATCGGCAATGCCTTGTCGTAATACGCCTGGTTGCGGTACTCGGGGGCGACGAACTCGTGTCGCGGCGTCTCGGCCATCGCTTCGAGCACGCGCGGGTTGGTGATTCCGCCTCCTTTGAGCACTTCCTCGACCAGTCGGGCTCGAATGATCGTGTAGTTGTCGCCCGACTGCGCGGCGGCGAAACGAACCATGCACATCCCGCCCAGGCACGCAGCGGCCAGCGACAAGAAGAACTTTTCCATATCGGAATCCCTGTTGAAACGTGGGCCGGACGGCCGTCGATACCCGTTACAATCGGAACCGCCGTCAAGGATCGGGCCGCCCCGGTTCTATTTTAGCACGCAGCTCGCGCCCCCGACCCCCGACGGCATCTTCTCTGCGCCCTCCGCGTCCCGCCCTCTGCGTCTCTGCGTTAAAAATACCGCCACCCACAGCCCGAGCGTGCCCAACGAAATCGCAAGCCCCACGCGCCAGCCTGGAGCGGAATAGTTAAGCTCGACCGTCCACTCTCCTTCGGGAACGCTCAGCGACTGAAACAGCCCGAGATGCGTCGACGCGGGAACTTGCTGCAGAGCTGCATGTCCGGCTGCTGAATCGTCGCGCGGCCAGAGCCTGGCCGACCAGCCGCCATCTTGCAGCAACCGCACGATCAGCTGCGAAGGGCGCGGGCTCGACACATGGATGCGCAGCCGATCGGGTTCAAAGCTTTCGACGCTCATGGAACCGTTCCGGCGCAAGTCATGGCTCGTGTCTGCATCAGCGACTAGTTCGACGATCGGCCGCGCTTGGGGCACCGCTTGCCACGTCGGTTGTTCGTCGGACACGAGCCGCTGCGTCACGCCGAGCCACGCGAGCGACTCGTCGAGCTCGGTATTGTCGGCGCGATGATCGTCCCCCTGCGCGAGCAGATGGCGGACTACCGAAAGCGATCGCGGAGTCAGTGACAGAAAGGCCGACAACTTGGCTGC
>JBQCEI010001028.1:0-4670 GCA_051960375.1 Aureliella sp.
GGCCGGTGCGCGATCGCGCGCCCCGGGAAGCATTCCTCGTGTTGGCTGCGCTGCAAAGGGATACCGATCGACTCAAAGGTAGCGACTCGGTGACCCTGATGACGCTGCACGCGGCCAAGGGACTCGAGTTTCCGGTGGTGTACATCATCGCCGTCGAAGAAAACATCCTGCCGCATCAACGCTCCAAAGACGATCCGCATGCGATCGAAGAAGAGCGGCGGTTGTTGTTCGTCGGCATCACCCGCGCCAAGGATCAGTTGCAGCTCAGTTACGCTCGCCGACGCTCGTTCCGCGACGCTGAAACGCCCGGCATCCCGAGCTCATTCTTGATGGAACTGCCGCGCGGCGAAATGACGTGGCTGGACCTGAGCGAACCGGACCCCTATTCGTTCGATCACGATCCGGGTGATGCAATTGACGAATACTCGCAGCTGGCCGGGCGCTGGTCCGATGAAGATTTCAATCAGCTGCCCGATGTCGATGACGTTCATTCGCAGATCGACGCAGACGACAGTTGCCAGCTGCCCCCCGAGGAATTGCAGCGGCACATGCTCGGCAAGTTCAAGGGGCGCTTGATGACCGCGTCGCAACTAGCCGACGAGCGACCGCGAGCGATGTTCAGCGAGGCCGCTTTCAGTGCGGGCCGCGTCGTCTCGCATCCTCAGTACGGCAGCGGCCGCATCATCGCCGCCAGCGGACGCGGCCCCAAACGCTCGGTGACCGTCGAGTTCTTCTCCAGCGGCGAACAACGCGACTTCCGGCTCTCGCACGCGCAGCTGACGATTGAGGAAGGCTGAGCAGGCGTCAGGCGTCAGGAGTCAGGCTTCAGGCTTCAGGCTTCAGGCTTCAGGCTTCAGGTACGAGCACGAGCACGAGCACGAGGATTCTAGGACCAAAGGTCCGTAATTCCTTAGCCCAGCCCGACAGGGCTGGGAACGTTGATTGATGCGTCCATTTCAATCCCAGCCCTGTCGGGCTGGGCTAAGGAATGCCGGACCGTTGGTCCTCAATGCCTCGTACTCGTACTCGTGCTCGTGCGTGTGCTCGTGCTCGTGCTCGCCTGAAGCCTGAAGCCTGAAGCCTGAAGCCTGAAGCCTTTAGGCTGCCCCCAGGCATCGTTTGAGCTCATCCGATAGCTCACTACCACTGACCGTTTGGGTGAAGCGGGCGACGAAGGGATCGGATGGGCTGGGGTGCTGGAGATATTGCCGCAGGCCGTCGAGCACTTGCTCGAGCTGCTCGGCGGCGGTCAGCGAACGATCGACGAACAGCATGTGTTTGGCGCCAAGCCGGCAAGCGCCGGCCCTGGCACCGCCGAGCCACTCGTGTCGTACTTGCCAGCCGCCGTTGGCAGCCAGTTGCAAGGCTTCTTCCAGAATGTCGATCGTGTGCATCGCTTCAGCGCCTGCGTTCGCAGTTTTGAAACACATAGTCACAGAGAGCACGGAGAGAATGGGCGATCAGCAGCAGAACTCTGCGCCCTCTGTGCCTCTGTGTTTATTCTTCTTCCATTCGGTTGATCGAAAGAGCTTTTATCGCCGATCGGCCTGCCGGCGGCTGGCCAGATCGCCCGTCGGGCTGTGGAACTGATAGACGACGATGTTGCCAGGGCGGAGAAAGCGTTCGGTGCGGGCTTGTTCGATCAATGGTGCTCGGTCGCTGGGCCAGCGACGCACGACAGCTTGCAGCTCTTCGGCCAAGTCGCCTTCGACGATCAAATGGTCGCCATCGACCATGCCTGCTTCGCGGGCTCGCTGCCGCCAGGCTTCGGGTTGTTCCATACTTTTGCCGAGCTCGTCGGGCACGGCGGTGATCGTTTTGCCGAGATAGTAAACCCAGCTCGGTTCCATGCCGCCCAGGCCGTACCACTGCGAAGGATGCTGCGACGCTTCATCGACCGCGACCAGCATGTCGACCTCGCTGCGGTAGCTGTCGACGGTGCGCGTTCCGATTCCGAACAGACCGACATGCAGCAACACGGCGGCGGCTAACCAGATCGCTGGCACTAGCCGCGGCCGCGACTGCCAATCGACCACCCAGCCGCCGACTCCGGCCAGCGCCAGCAGAATCGAACTGCAGCCGAGCCAACCGACCAGCGGCAACGCTTCGCTGAAGCTGATCCAAATCAAACCGGTGGCCATGCCGAACGCCACAAACAAGGCCACGGCGCCCGCGAGCGTCCGCCAGGCTCGCGAAGGCATGCGCACGTTGTTGGCAAAGTCTTTTAAAAATCCACCGACCAGCAATGCGACGCCGGGGTAGCACGAGGTGATGTAGCTGGGCAACTTGGTGCTGGCGAACGTACAGGCGGCGATCGTCACGCCAATCCACACCGCGGCCAGAGTCACCGAGGTGCGAGCGGCGGCTCCGCGGCGATTCGCTTTGAGGCCCCACCAGGCAATCGGCATGAGCCACAGCGACCAGGGAAACGTTCCGACCAGCAACGCGGCTGGGTAGAAAAAGATCGACCCGCCGTGTCCTTCCATGCTCGAGACCGCGCGGGCGACGTTGTGCTGCCAGAAAAATTCGCGCAAGAACTGGCCGTCGGTCGCTTGGCCTACGGCGATATACCAAGGGGCGGCGATCAAAACCGCAATGCCGATCCCCGGCACAGTCTTGAGGGCCACGATCGACCGGAACACTTGGCGCGGATTGGCCGCGGCCCAAGCCCAGGTGGCCATGCGCAGGAAAGCACCGCGAGCCAGTTCGGCCGGTTCGAGCGGACGGCGCTGCACGAGCAACCACCAACAGTGAATGATTAGCAGCGGCAAGATCAAACCGACGGGGCCCTTGGCCAGAATCGCTCCGCCGAGCATCGCGTAACCGGCTGCCGCCCACCGCCAACTGAGTCGGTCTTTGAGGATCGACGTGGCCAGTCGTGAACGATCCTGCGGCGCGACGAGCAAGCCGCCGATCAGGGCAGCGATGCCGAGCGTGCTGAAGGCGATCAAGCAGCTATCCGGGGTAGCGGCTCGTCCCGCCATCACGAACAATGCACAAGTAGCCAGAACCGCGCCGCTCCAAAAACCGGTAGGACCGAAGAGGTTCGGTTCTCCAGCCAGTCGGCTAGCCAGCCAGGCGATCGCGATGACGCTGACAAACGCCGCGACTGCCGAGGGAAGCCGGGCGGTGAATTCCGACTGGCCGAATACCGAGTAGGCGACGATTTGCAGCCAGTAAAGCATGACCGGTTTGTGGCTGCGGAGCTCGCTGTTGAACGTGGGCACGACCCAATCGCCGCGCTCGAGCATCTCCTGCGCGGCACGAGCATTGCGTGGTTCATCGCGATCCCACAGCCGTGCGCTGCCGAGAAACGAGAACATGACCGCGGCGGTCAAAACCACCAGGGTGAAGCCCCGGGCTACGAATCGGCGATCTGTCATGCTTGTCACAAAATTCAACTTGGCCCAGACTAAGGTGAGAAAGCGCCGGCCCGCCAGCAGGGCTGCTGCGGAGCCGGGATAGCCAAAACCGGATGCCACAACTAGAGTGCGCAGCGAACGTAGTGGATATCGGACTTAGTGAGCAATAGGAATTTTGGGTAATGAGCCAAGTTGAGGGACCGCGGCAATCGGGCGAAGATTTTTTGGACCAGTTCGATCGCCCCGCCCCCGAAGAACAACCCGAGTACCGAGTCGTCATGCCTCCGCCGCGTCCGCGACGGCGCTGGCGCATGGCTCGCTTGGCGGTCGTGCTCGCCATAGTGACTTTTTTGTCAACCTTCTGGGCCGGTGCGACCAACTGGTCTCCCACCAGCGCCTTCTTTCACAGCGCGCAGCTCGGAAGCTTGCTGCCGGTCCGCATGATCCTGCTAGCTAACTGGCTAGGCGGCTTGCAGTTCGCGCTCGCTCTGATGGGCATCCTGGCGGCCCACGAGTTCGGGCACTATATCTTCACGCTCTACTACCGCGTCCCCAGCACGCCGCCGCTCTTTATTCCCTTCCCGATCTCGCCGATCGGCACCTGTGGAGCGGTGATCGTGATGCAAGGCGGCGAAGCCGATCGGCGCCAGATTTTCGATATCGGCTTGGCCGGCCCGATCGCGGGCTTGCTCGTGGCGATTCCGATTTTGATCTACGCGATGTGGCACCCCCAGCCGCTGGAGTACGTGCCTTACAAAGTGATGACGATCGGCCAGCCGCTGCTGGTGCAGTGGCTGGCGCAGTGGTTCGTCCCCGGCCAGGCCGCCGACTATGTGACGATGCTCAACACCGAATGCAGCCCGCTGCTCATGGCCGCCTGGGTCGGTTTGCTGGTGACCGGGCTGAACATGATGCCGGTCGGTCAATTGGACGGAGGACACGTCGCATTCGGTTTGATCGGAGCCCGCTCGATGTGGTTGGGCATAGCGGTTTTGATATTGGCTGCGTGCTACATGGCCTATTTTCAGATCGGCATATTTTGGCTCATGCTCGCGTTGGCCTTGATGATGGGACCGCGCCATCCCCCCAGCCGCGATGATTCGCGTCGGCTGGGCTTGGTGCGTCAGATCATCGGCTGGCTGTCGCTGGCGATCCCGCTGCTGTGCATCCCGGCCAACCCGATCGTGCCGCTGCCGTGAGTGAGGCTTCAGGCGTCAGGCGTCAGGCTTCAGGTAGAGGTTAAAGGACCAACGGTCCGTAATTCCTTAGCCCAGCCCAATCGGGCTGGGAACGTGGCGGCCCTTTCCA
>JBQCEI010001029.1:0-13234 GCA_051960375.1 Aureliella sp.
GGAGGACTGGAGTATACCGACTGCCGTGCTGGCGCGGAACTTGTTGGCGGGAGCAGCGACTGAGGCTGCTTTGTTTCAGCCTGCTTCTGTGCAGCTGCCAGCTCCGGCGCTTCGGACGCCTTGACTCGGCTGGCAGCAACTTGAGCGTCGCTCAAATGAAACGTCTGAGCAGGGCCGGACGGATTCGGCGCGAAGGTTTCATGAATCTTGACGCGCGTCGGACGAGCGGTCGTGGCGGCTAGCTGCGCCTTCACCGGCGTGGGCACCGGCGCGGGCATCGGCGCATCGCTCGGCGCGCGATGATCGCGCTCTTCAGCTGGATAAGCGTCGGCCAAACTGAGCTGCGGAGCGCGAGCGATCGGTTGCGATTGGCTGAGCGAGCCTGGTTCGGTGCCGATCAACTTGGGTGTGTTATCTTCGACGAGCACCGACTTAGCCTGAGCCCGCCCGGCTTCGGCGGGCGCTCCGGTGGCTGGACCAGTGACGGGCCCAGCGGTAGGTCCTTGGATGGCTAACGCCGATAAGTCGACATCCAAGAGCGATTCGCTGTCGGCCGCAGGCTTGGCGGTTGCACGATCGGCAGGCGCCCCATCGACGGGCGTGCCTGCGAAGGCCGGATCATACTTCACCGGTCCGCGGACCACCGGCGCGTCGCTCTCTTGATCAGGGGTCGCTGCGCCGGACCTGGCAGCGTGGTTGTCGCTCGAGCCATGTTCGGCCGAGCTGACATCGGCCGAGGCGCCGGCCAGCGATGGTGCGCTGCCGGCGACCGGCGCGCTGCTCAGTGGACGAACCGGCGCTTGGCCGACTCCGTGCAGCGGCGCAGCCCCTGGCTGGGCAAGATAAGCATGGGTGACAACGCCCGCGCCCGTTGTGGAACTCGTCTCGCTCGCCGGGACACACCCTTCTCGAGCAGCCCGCGGCGAGGATTCAAACTGAACTTGTTTCAATTCCGGAACGACCGGCGTGTCGAACTGCGATGGCATCGCCAGCGGCGTCGACCGCGAGACCAGAGCAGCGCCGCCGCGCGGCTTCAGTCCCAACAACTGCACGAGGTGTCCGGATGCGACTCGCTTGGGTGCAGCCTGCGTGTACCTGGGGGCTGCGATGCGAGCCTTGGAGCTCGAGCTGGCCAAGGTTGCTGGAAGCATGGCGGGTACTGGCGGCAGAGCAGGGGCGCTCGGATGCGAGCTAACTTCAACACCCGACATCGGCAAGCCAGGAAGGTTAGGCAGGCCAGCCAGTCCGCTGGGCGACTGCGCAGCGACAGTGGCCAGCGGTGCGCAAGCGCCGCCAGCTACCAAACCTAGCATCAGCAGTGATCGGAAGTAGGCTCGATGGCCCAACCGCTTGCTAGTGAGACGCTGCATCATTGCTGCTAAATCCTTCGGCCCTTGAGTGCTCAAGCCATCCCATGGGAACAATGCCAGTCGGCGACGGCTCTCGACCAATGTGCTCTTGCTCGGGTATCGGGTAGGAGCGGCGCGAAAGTTAAACGATTTTCGGGGACGCAGGCGTGGTAGTAAGCGCAACAGGCGTAGCGATTTTCGAGTGCAGGACTATCTGCGCCCCTCCGCGCTCTCAGCGCCTCGGCGGTAAAGCCCCTTCGCAAACTCTTAAATTTCGTTTGCTCGCAATAGCTTGAGGCCAGCATTCGCCTTGAGGCCACTGCGGCGAAGCGCTATACTCCGCCACCATTTCCTCCCACGCGAGCGATAGCTTTATAAAGAAGTACACCTGGTGACTGGCACGGACGCCTTCCACCCCGGAACCGACACGCCGCGAGCTGCCCGGCTACCGGTGCGCGCCGACGGGCTGTGGTGGCGGGCGGCATGGTGGCTGTCTCTGGCGTGCGTGTTGCCGTGCCTCGGCGAGCTGCTTTGTCCTCTCTTGCCCGGTAAAAACGCTGCTTCTTTCACCGTCGGCTCGACGCGATTGCTGGCTGCGGACATCAGTTTTCCGAACGCTTCGCCGTTTCACACCATCAACGTCCAAGCCGAGAGCTTGGCCCGCCAAGTTCGCGGCTCCTACGATGTGCTCGCCTTTCGCGGCGGTTGCACGCTGCGGCAAGGGGAACTGTCGGCCACCTGCCGCGAATTGATCCTGTGGATCGATCGCGCTCCGCCAAGCGATCCCTCGCAGCCGCGCAAATTCATCTGCACGATGGAAGGGGGCGTCCAGTTGCAGTGGGATGGCAAGCCGCTGCTGAGCGACGAGCGCTGGATGGGGCACCTGTTCAGCTTTCAAGATGTGGCTTTGAGCGTCCGCGGTGAAGAGAGCCGCGACGACATCCCGAGGCTCGACTGGAGTCGCGATCCGGCGTCCGCCGTTGCGCAGGCTCAGTTTGCCACTCCGCCAGCCGGCCCGCCGTCTGCATCGACCGCCGCCGCGCCACCGCTGCTGCCTCAAACGCAAGGAAGTTTTCCAGGGGCGGCCCAGACGCAAATGCAGCCGCAGGCACAGATGCCCGCCCAGACGCAAAACATCCTGCCGCCACCGACCGGCGGCGCGCCAGGCACATTGCAGTTGAATCCGCCGCGCGTGCAGTCGCTGCCCGGCGCGGTCCAGTGGCCCGCGCAAAACGCGCCGAACGGTTCGAGCCTATTGCCGCCCAGCGGCTTGGTGATTCCCGACGATGGCAGCTCGCCGTATCCGGCCGCCGGCCTACCGGCGCCGGCGACTCCGCCAGTTCCAGGAGCCGGAGCTCCGCAATTCCCGGGCGGCGCACCACCGCCGTACACAGCTGCCCAGCCCACGGTCGCCCTGCCAGGGACCGGCATCGGCATCAAGAACGTGCAGTTCCGCCCGCGCAACAACACCCGCGGTCCGACAGTCAAGTTTCACGCTCGGCCCGAATATGGCGACACGGTCGCCACGCTGACCGGCGGCATCATCATCTCGATCAGCGGCGTTCAAGTGCAGCAGCCCGACGGCTCGGTCATGGACTTCGGCACCGTGAGTATCGAGACCGACAACGCGGTGGCTTGGATCTCGGGCACCACGCAGCCCGATCTGTGGACGGGCCTGCAGTCGTTTGCCGATCGGCCTATCGAGCTGTACTTGGAAGGCAACATCGTGCTGCACCAGGGGCAGCGGCTGATCTATGCCGAGCGCATGTACTACAACGTCTCAAGCGAATACGGCATGGTGCTCTCGGCCGAAGTGCTCACTCCCGTACCGCAGTACCAAGGGCTAGTGCGTTTGAAGGCCGACGTGCTCGAACAGCGCAATCGACAAAACTTCCTCGCCTACGGCGCGGCCGTCACCAGCAGCCGGCTGGGCGTTCCGCGTTACTGGATGCAAGCCGATCGCGTGCAGCTTCAGGATACGCGCCCCGAAGAGAGTATCGACAACAGTCGTCCGCCGGGTTTGAGCCAGCCGACCAACATGCTGGCGACCAGTCGCAACAACTTCGTTTACCTGGCCGGAGTGCCAGTGACTTACTGGCCGGTCTTCACGACGAACCTGGCCAAGCCGACTTATTACTTGACCGGCGTGAAGTTTAAAAACGATCAGATCTTCGGCACCCAAGTCTATGCCGACTGGGATTTGTATCAGCTCACCGGGATCAAACCGATCGATGGAACCGATTGGACGTTATCGACCGATTACCTTTCCAAACGCGGGCCGGCCGCGGGTACGCGGTTCACGATGGACAAGCCTTCGTTCTTGTTCTCAGGCCCGACGGCCGGCTACTTGGATGCCTGGTTCATTCAAGATCACGGTTTGGATCGGCTGGGCGCCGATCGCCAGAACTTGGTGCCCGAGGCGACCACGCGCGGTCGCGCGGTCGGACGTTTTCGTAGCCTGCTGACGCCCAACACCGAACTCTGGTCCGAGCTGGGCTACATTTCCGACCGCAACTTTCTCGAACAATACTTCGAGAACGAATGGGATCAGCAGAAGGATTACGACACCGCGCTGCGGCTGCGCCAGTACAACGGCAACCGCATGTTCGATCTCTGGGGCAAGGTGCGGCTGAACGATTTCTTCACCGATACCGAATGGCTGCCGCGAGCTGATCATTACTGGCTCGGTCAGGATCTCGGCGAGTATCTGACTTGGAGCGAGCACACGAGCGTCGGCTATGGCCACCAGCGGATTGCGACGGTGCCGACCGATCCGCGCGACGCTGCCACGTTTACTTACTTGCCTTGGGAAACCGACAGCGAAGGCTTGCGAGCCATCACGCGGCAAGAAATCAACGCGCCGTTTGATTTAGGTGCCTGGAAGATCATACCGTTCGCCTCGGGCGAAGCGGCCTACTGGGGAGAAGACCTTACCGGCAATCCGCTGACGCGGCTGACCGGGCAGGGAGGGGTGCGGACGGCGCTGCCGTTCTGGCGAGCCGATCCTTCGTATCGCAGCGAACTGTTCGACATCAACGGCATGGCGCACAAAGTGACGCTGCAGAGCGAACTGTTCTATGCCGACTCGACGCAGGACATCTCGCGTCTGCCGCTGTACGATCCGCTGGACGACAATTCGCAAGAACATTTTCGCCGGCGGATGATCTTCAACACGTTCGGCGGCAACCGGCCGCTGCGCTTCGACGAACGCAACTATGCGCTTCGCCAAGGCATGCAGCGCTACGTGACGGCCAACAGCATGGAGATCGTCGACGACATGGCGCAGGTGCGCATGGGAGTCGATCAGCGTTGGCAGACCAAGCGCGGAGCGCCGGGTCGCGAGCGGATCGTCGATCTGGTGACGCTCGACGTCGACTGGATCTACTTCCCCAAGGCCCAGCGCGACAACTTCGGCGAGGATGTCGGAGCGGTCAACTACGACTTCCGCTACAACATCGGCGACCGGCTGGCGCTGCTCTCGGACGGCTACTTCGACGTCTTCTCACAGGGTCTCAAAGCGGTCTCGGCCGGAGCGATGATCAGCCGCCCGGGCCGCGGCGAGGCGTACCTCGGCATGCTCTCACTCGAGGGTCCGATCAGCAGCAACGTGCTCAACGGCTACGTCAACTACCAGCTGACCGAGAAGTGGATCGCCACCGGCGGCGCGGCTTGGGATTTCAGCGACGTCGGCAGCGTCGGTCAGACGTTCATGCTGACCCGCATCGGCGAATCGGCCTTGGTGCAAGTCGGCATGAACGTCGACAGCGGTCGCAACAACGTGAGCTTCAACTTCAACATCGAGCCGCGGTTCCTACCCGGCGGCCGGCTCGGCACCGTCGGCGGCCAGTCGATCGCCCCGGCCGGCCTCTACGGCGTCGAGTAAACCTCTTCCTCCGCACCTTCTCCGCGTCCTCCGCGGTAAAAGGCCTCTTTCTTTCCCGCATTGACGCGCATCGCCATCTGTGTAAAATCGCCATTCATGTTGAGACAGAGTCTCAATATCGACAACGGTTAATTTATTTCCCCCCTCTCGAAAGGGACCCGCCATGACTTTTGCTCCCTCCCGCCGCGGCTTCACACTGGTCGAGCTGCTGGTCGTCATCGCTATCATCGGCATCCTGGTCGGATTGCTCCTGCCGGCGGTCCAGGCCGCTCGCGAAGCCGCCCGCCGCATGCAGTGCTCCAACAACATCCGCCAAATGGCCCTGGCGACACACAATTACCTCGACGCCCACCGCTCGATCCCGCCGGCGGTGTGCCTCTCGAGCGGCGGCGGCAACTGGTCGGCCCAAGCCCGCCTCTTGCCCTTCCTCGAACAAGCCAACCTCCAGAACCTGATCGACTTCCGCTACAACTACAGCGATATGACCCACGCTCCTCAGCATGCGGCCGTGACGGCGATGAAGATTCCGGTCTACGTCTGCCCGAGCGAGATCAAGGCCGAGCCGCGCGTCGGCGCCACGCTGACCCACTTTCCGATCAACTACGGGATCAACTACGGCACCTGGCTGGTCTACAATGCGCCGACCCGGCAGACCGGCGACGGAGCGTTCGTCGTCAACCGCAAGCTGACCGACTCGGCGTATCTTGACGGCATGAGCAACACGGTGGCTTTCAGCGAAGTCAAAGCGTACCAATCGAAACTCTCCAGCAGCGGCAATCCCGCTACGCTCGGCGCTCCGATCCCCGGCTCGCCCGCTGAAGTGGTCGCTTACGGCGGTAACTTTGGAACGACCGGCCACACCGAATGGGTCGACGGTAAAGTTCACGAAACCGGCTTCACGGCCGTGTTTGCTCCCAACACGCCGGTGCCATACACCACCGGCGGCGCGCCGTACGATGTCGACTTCATCTCCAAGCCCGAGAACCTGGCCAACACGGTGCCGACCTATGCAGCGGTCACATCGCGCAGCTACCACAGCGGCGGCATCGTCCAGTCGGCCATGATGGACGGTTCGGTGCAATCGATCACCCGCACGATCGACAAGCTCGTCTGGCGAGCCCTCTGCACGCGCGCCGGCGGCGAAGTGGCCCAGGCGAACGAGTAAGCATTTACTCGAGAGACATGACCAACGCCCCGGAGGGTGCACATATAACCCGGCGCGTAAGCGAGGGACGAACCCGCCACAGCGGCCTGCCCAATTTCGCGAAGCCCCCTCACCCCCGACCCTTTCCCCGATGCGGGGCGAGGGGAGAGAAGATCGTTTTGGAGCGAGCGCAACTTTTTTCTTGGCTCCCCCTCGCCCCGCTTCGGGGAGAGGGGGCCGGGGGGTGAGGGGCTGCAGCGGAGATACGTTGAGCCTCCTCGACGTGCGATGATTAATCGAAACTGTACGGCAGGTTCGTCCCTCGCTTACGCGTCGGGTTACATGTGCTCCGGGGCGATTCTCAAGCCTGCTTGCTTGCTGCTGGCGGCGCACGCATGATAGGAAGCCCCGCGATCCTTCCTCACCTCTTCCCATTGATGTGGGCGGCCTATCATGTTTCCATCGCTTCCCTCTGCATTGCGCCCCTGGCAACTCTGGCTCGTGCTGATCGCTTTGCTTGCCTTGCGGAGCGCGCCGGCCCTTGGCGATCAAAAGCCGCCCGAAGGCGCATACGTCGCTGGCTACGCAGATCAATTGAGCGTCGCGCCGGGGGATGAACTGGCGCTACACATCTCGGCCAGCGCGCCCGAGGTCAGCTTGACGATCGAGCGTCTGGGCGCGACCAAGCAGCAGGTCTTCGCGAAGGAAGGCATCGCCACTGAGCTGCAACCGATCCCCGATCGCGATTCTTCCGACGGCTGCAAATGGCCCGAGTCTTATCGCTTGAAGATTCCCGACGACTGGCAAAGCGGTTACTACCACGTGACGCTGAGCCTCGCGGGCGCAGACGCCAAGGCCAAGTCGACGCTCTTCTTCGTCGTGCGCGAGGCCAAGCCCGGCAGTCGTTCGAAGATTCTTTTGCAGCTGGCGACCAACACCTACAACGCTTACACCAACTGGGGCGGGCACAGCTTGTACGCGTTTCACGACCGCGATGGGATTCAAGGGCATCGCGTCTCGTTCGACAGGCCGCTCAATTCACAGTTCGAGAACTGGGAAGCTCCGTTCGTGCGCTGGGCCGAAGCCCGCGGCTATGCGTTAGAGTATGCCGTCAACAGCGATCTCGAACTGCGCCCGGAGATTTTGAAGAACTACAAGCTCGTACTCAGCGTCGGGCACGATGAGTACTGGTCATCGCCGATGCGCGACAGCCTGGAAAAATTCATCGCCGATGGAGGCAACGTCGCCTTCTTCAGCGGCAACACGTGTTGTTGGCAAGTGCGCAGCGAAGACAACGCGCGAGCCCTCACTTGCTGGAAACAGAACCTTACGGTCGATCCGCTCTTTCGCAGCGATCAAGAACATTTGCTGAGCACGCTCTGGAGCCATCATCGCGTCAAGCGTCCCGAGAACCAGTTGACCGGCGTCGGTTTTCTGTGGGGTGGTTATCATCACAGCCACGGCGAGATGGACGGTCCCGCATCGTATGAAATCCATCGCCCCGATCATTGGATCCTCGCCGGCACGGGGCTCAAGGCGGGCGATCGCTTCGGCGGCAAGGACACGATCGTTGGCTACGAGTGCGATGGTTGCGAAATGCGCTGGGAAGATGGCTTGCCCTATCCCACTTCGCGCGACGGCACGCCGGAGAATTTTACAATCATCGGCACCTGCCCGGCCCGCTGGGCCGCCGGAGACAGCGTCTGGTACGAACGCTTTCCCAAAGACCGCATCGGCGCGGCGGTGATGGGCGTCTACACCCGCGGCGGCACGGTCTTCACCTGCGGCAGCACCGACTGGGCCCACGGCCTAAAGGGCAACGACCCGGCCGTCGCACAAATCACCGCCAACATCCTCGACCGGCTTTCGAAGGAGTAGAAGATTTTTCACCGCGGAGGACGCGGAGGAAAATCATTGGCCGATGAGGTTCATCAGATAGGCCGCGTATTCCGAGCGGCCGAATTGTTGGGCTTGGCGGCGAACGGCCTGTGCGTCGATCCAGCCCTGTCGGTAGGCGATCTCTTCGGGGCATGAGATTTTCAGTCCCGTGCGGCGCTCGATCGTGCCGACGAAGCTGCTCGCTTCGAGCAGCGCATCGTGCGTGCCGGTGTCGAGCCACGCGGTGCCGCGGCCGAGCACTTCGACGCGCAAGCTTCCTTCCTCGAGATACAGCCGGTTCAAATCGGTGATCTCGAGCTCGCCGCGCACCGATGGCCTGAGCGTTTTGGCGAGAGCGCATGCGCGGTGGTCGTAAAAGTACAATCCCGGCACGGCGAAGTGCGACTTGGGATGCGCGGGCTTTTCCTCGAGCGAAGTGACCCGTCCTGCCGCGTCGAGCGCGACCACGCCGTAGTCGCTGGGATTGCGAACCAGGTATGCAAAAACGAGCGCGCCGGTGGTCAGCTGCGCGCTTGCCCGCAGCTGCTTGATCAAGCCTTGCCCGTAGAACAAATTATCGCCCAACGTCAAACAGCTCGGCTGGCCGTCAATAAAGCTCTCGCCGATCAGAAAGGCTTCGGCCAGTCCGCGCGGTTCGGCCTGCGTGCGGTAATTGAGCTTCACGCCCCACTGACTGCCATCGCCCAGGAGCGCATGAAAAAGATCGGCGTGCTGGGGAGTGGTGATGACCAGGATCTCGCGGAGGCCCGCGAGCATCAACGTCGAGAGCGGATAGTAGATCATCGGTTTATCGTAAACCGGCAGCAACTGTTTGCTAACCGCGCGCGTCAGCGGCGCCAAACGCGTCCCCGATCCTCCGGCGAGGATGATGCCTTTCATCGTTCGTCTCTCATACGTTGCATTGGCTTTCGATGGTGTTCTCACTTCGCGATCTTCTTGTAACCCGACACGTACGTTTTGAAGTTGCGCTCTTTTGTAACCCGACGCGTAAGCGAGGGACGAACCCGCCGTAAAGGCAGACAACACAAAGAACAATGCGTTCGACCAGATGAGTTTTGACATTTGTTTCCGGTAATTCGGCTAGACTGTTCGGAGTCTTGAGGACCAAAGGTCCGTAATCCTTTAGCCCAGCCCAGCGGGCTGGGATCGCTTTGCGTCCGCGGCATCCCAGCCCGCCGGGCTGGGCTAAGGAATCGCGGGCCTTTGGCCCTGAAGTCTTGTGGCTGGGCCGGCCCTTGGGCCACCTTTGTCACTTTGACCCTTTGTGGTCTACTAACGCGGCATTCTAGTTTGAAACGTTCCGCGAAGTAACAAGTATGTTAACAGCTGGTGTTCTGGCGCTCGATGTCGATAAGTTGAATTGCGATTGGGACTGGATGCTCGACGCCCTTCGCAAAGTACTCGTGGAGTCGGGCGATGCGGCTCTGGCGGGGACACTTCCTGAGCCCGGTGCATGTCCGAAAGTTGCTGCCGATCAGGCCGAGCGGGTGCAGCTGACGCAAGCTTACTCGATCGCGTTTCAGCTGCTCGGCAT
Source organism: Aureliella sp. (assembly GCA_051960375.1). Taxonomy (GTDB): domain Bacteria; phylum Planctomycetota; class Planctomycetia; order Pirellulales; family Pirellulaceae; genus Aureliella. Next base: position 9,810 of record JBQCEI010001029.1, read on the forward strand.
GGCCGAACAGATTTCGGCGGCCCACTTTCGCAATACGATCGAGCGCGAACAAGGCGTCGATCAGCTGCCCGCTCTCTGGGGCGATTCGCTCAAGCAGCTGAAGGAGGCCGGTTTGAGCGATCAGGAAATCGCCGACCGCCTGCGCTCCATCCAGGTCGAACTCGTGCTGACTGCCCATCCCACCGAGGCCAAACGAGCAACCGTGCTGGCGCATCACCGCCGTCTCTACGATCGCTTCGTCGCTTACGATCGGCCGGAACTGGCACCTTGGCAAAAGGCCGAACACCGCGAAGCAATTTTAGCCCTGCTCGGGATACTCTGGACCACCGGCGAAATCTATCTCGCCAAGCCCGATATTCGATCCGAGCGACGCAACGTGATCGATTATCTCACTCACGTGTTTCCCGCCGCGCTCCGGCCACTCGACATGCGGCTGCGCCAGGCATGGGAGCAACTGGGAATGGATCCGCAGTTGATCCGCGATCCCCTGGCCCTGCCGCGTTTGACCTTCGGAACTTGGGTCGGTGGGGACCGCGACGGTCACCCGCTGGTCACGCCTCAAGTCACCGCGGAAACGTTGCAGGAACTGCGGCGCCGCGCGTTGAATCTGCTGCATCAGCAGCTCATGGAATTGGTGCGACTGATCAGTTTGTCAGCCTACTGGCTGCCGCCCAAGAGCGAGTTTGTGCGGGCGATCGAAGAGCGAGCCGAAATGCTCGGGCCAGTAGGCCGCCGAGCGGTTGAACGCAATCCCAACGAACCGTGGCGACAGTTTGTCAACTTGATCCTGGCGCGGTTGCCGCATGCGGAAGCGGTCAAAGTGGAAGCGAGTGAATCGTCCGTAACATCGCACGACGAACATGGCTACAAGAGCAGCAGCCAGTTACTTGACGATTTGCGGATCCTTTACGATGCCTTGGTCGCGGTATCGATGGCAGAGACGGCGGAATTTGCGGTTGCTCCGCTGATGCGCATCGTCCAAGCCTTCGGCTTCCATCTCGCGGTGCTCGACGTGCGTCAGAACAGCGGCGCCCATGACCGCGCGATCGAACAATTGCTCAGCGCCGCCGGGCTGAGCGACTCGAATTACTCGCAGTGGCCCGAGAAGAAGCGAGTCGAATTCCTGGCCGAGGAACTGCAGTCGCGTCGCCCGTTTGCGCTGGCCGATCGCTCGGCCGGGCCCGATGCCGACGCAGTGCTCGGCGCTTTGCGAGTCGTCAAACAGCATCTGCAAAGCTTCGGCCCCGATGGGCTCGGAGCGCTGATCGTCAGCATGACGCGTGGGGCTTCCGATCTGCTGGGCGTGTACCTGCTGGCGCGCGAAGTCGGATTGCTGGTCGAATCGCCCGAAGGACCGATCTGCCCCTTGCCGGTAGTTCCGCTCTTTGAAACGATCGAGGACTTGCAGCAGAGCCCTGAGATCTACGATGCCTTTCTGAGCTTTCCGATGACGCGCCGCAGTCTCCCCGCTTGGCAGCGCTCCGGTTCGAGGAAGCGCCCGAGCGCTCAGGTGATGATCGGCTACAGCGACAGCAACAAAGATGGCGGCATTCTGGCCAGCCTCGTGGGACTGCGAAACGCGCAGTCGCGCTTGACCGAAGTGGCGCATCGGCATGGTGCGGCGATTCGATTCTTTCACGGCCGCGGCGGCACGATCAGTCGCGGCGCCGGACCGACGCATCGCTTCATCCGCTCGCTGCCCGATGGCAGCCTCGAAGGCAACTTGCGCATCACCGAGCAAGGCGAGACGATCGCCCAGAAGTATGCTCATCAGCCTTCAGCCATCTACAACCTGGAACTCTTCCTCGCAGGAGTTACCCGCAAGTCGCTAGCCGACCTGCGGCAAACATCGGCTCCGCATCCACTCGAAGCGACGCTGGTCGAACTGGCCGGCTGGGCGCAGGCCGCTTATCGCCAATTGCTGCACAGCGAGGGCTTCATCCAATTCTTTCGCCAGGCTACGCCGATCGATGCGATCGAGCACAGCCGCATCGGCTCGCGGCCTACGCGGCGCACGGGTCAAACGAGCTTGAACGACTTGCGAGCGATCCCTTGGGTGTTTAGTTGGGGACAAGCTCGGTTCTATCTGTCGGGCTGGTATGGCGTCGGCACGGCGCTGCTGACTTTAGAGCGCACCGATCCCAAAGTGTTCGCGTCGCTGCCGGGGCAACTGGCCACCTGGGCGCCGCTGCACTACCTGATCAGCAACGCCGCGACGTCGATTGCGTCGGTGGATATGGAAGTCGTGCACGAGTACGCCGCGCTGGTCAGCGATGCCGTTTTGCGGACTAAGTTCTTGAAGGCGATCGAGGCAGAATTTGAATTGACCGGCCGCATGCTCGAACATGTCTACGGCGGGTCGCTCGCGACCCAGCGGCCGAACGTAACGCGCACCATTCAGTTGCGCACAGCGGGGCTCCGCGTCTTGCATGCTCAGCAGATCCGACTGCTGCGCCGCTGGCGAGCCGCCTGCCACACGGGCAACACCGCCGAAGCCGACACGCTCCTGCCGCCGCTCCTCCTGACCGTCAACGCCATCGCCTCCGGCCTCGGCACCACCGGCTAACTCTCTCGCGAAGAATTTGAAACCACAAAGACACGAAGACACGAAGAAGAACTTTGATCAGCCGTAAACCACGCGTTTGATGCCGTTTTTGATGATAGGGACGTTAAAATTGATCAGGAGCCCAAGGCGAAGATTTGTGAGTTTTAAGTAGGTGATCAGCTGAGCTTTGTGTACCGGAAGGATCTCTTCGACCGCCTTCAGTTCCAAAATGAGCTGCTTTTCAATCAGCAGGTCGAGCTTAAGAGCATCATCGAACTGTTGACCTCGGTAGGTGATCGGAATGGGGACTTGGCGTTCTACGCGAAGCCCTGCCTGCGTCAATTCATGCATCATGCATATTTCGTAAACGCTCTCCAACAGTCCTGGCCCTAGTTCCGAGTGAACATTGAATGCGGCGTCTACGGCCTTCTTTGTCAATTGCTCCAGATCTGACGAGATAGGTTCAAAGGTAGCCACTGTTCAACTCCTTCTATTAGCCTTTTGAAACATCGACATGCAAAACACGGTTTTCTTTGTGTCTTTGTGTCTTTGTGGTTACAAAAGCATTTTAGGAGTGCATCCAGGGGTTCAAATGATCAGTGGCTAGAGCTTAGCGATGAGGGGGGCGATGACTTGGCCGCCGAATTGGCTGAGTTGTTTGAAGCGGCCGGCGTGGTAGAAGGTCAGGCGGTTGTCGTCGAGGCCCAGCAGGCGCAGGAGCGTGACATGGAAGTCGCGGACGTGGTGCACTTCCTCAACGGCCGTCATCCCCAGTTCGTCGGTCGCGCCGATGGTGTGACCAGCGTTGCAGCCGCCGCCAGCTAGCCAGATTGTCATTGCATTGGGATTGTGATCGCGGCCATAAGCGGTCCCTTGCCGA
>JBQCEI010001030.1:0-7696 GCA_051960375.1 Aureliella sp.
CGCGTTACGGTGGGTCGACGACGCTCTTGAGCGATTCCTCAAACGCCTTCAGTACCCGTTCTCCGCCGCCGATAAAGAGATGGGTTACGTTGCCTTGGCGATCGATGACGACCGTTTGGGGAATCGCGGTTGCCTGATACTGCGCGGCGACGGCACCGTCTTCGTCGAGCACGAGGGTCGCCGACAGGCCCAGCCGCTTCAGCGTGGCCTGGGCTTGCTCTTTCGTCTCTTGGAGATTGACGGCGACCAGATCAACTTGATCGTTGCCGAGTTGGTGAACGATCCGATCCACCTCGGGCATCGTCTGCATACATGGCCCGCACCAACTGGCCCAGAAGTCGAGCACCACGACGCGGCCTTGGCGCTTGCGAAGCTCGAACTTCTCGCCGGTAGCCGTTTCGAGCGCGAAGTCAGGAGCCGCTTTGCCGACCAGCGGTGATGCGTTTTCGCCGGGCTCGTATTCGCCTGGCTGATAGACTTTTGGCAACGTGGCCAACGACAGCGTCCAAGGTTTGTCGCTAGGGGTCGGAAGCGACTTGGCGAGGTCGGCTCCAAAGTGGACCTCGTTGACGTTGGCCAGTTCCACCTGGCATTCGCCCAGCAGATCGTTTTTGCCGTGGAGAGTTTCATCCCAGAATAGATAGGGTACGAATGTAATCGGCCTGCCGCCTCGTCGCAGAACGAGCACCTGCAGTGGCCCGTTTGCAGCGGGCTGCTGATTCTCGCCGTCTTTCTGGCTGTCTTCTTCGCTCTTGCTCGACTGCGCGTCGGGCCAATCGCGGCGGTGCAACCAATAGATCTCGGCGACGCGATCGGCTGGCAACTCGATCTCCTCGAGCCGCACCTCCATGACAACGTGCTGCTTATTGAACTCGATCAAGCGACCGCGGAGATAGTCACCGCTCACCGAGACTAACAGGTGCGTCGGAGGATCGTTTTTAGAAGCTCGCGGCACGGTCATTAGCCGTTTGAGTTTTTCGGGCGATTGCGAATCGGCGGCGCGCCGGCTCACCAAGGTTACGCAATCGATCTGCTCGTGGGGCAAAAAGGTCACGCTGGTTTCGGGCGAAGTGAAAGTCACGCCGCGCTCATCAATCCGCTCGACTCGGCCTCGCAGTTCATCGCCCCGGCGCAGCTTGAGTCCGGGTTCCAGTTGCTTTTCTTTGGGAGGCGGGGCGGGTCCTTGAAGGGCGAGGCGTCCATTGCGGAAGACCACCACTCCCTGAGGCGCCACTCCGAATTGAAACGGTCGGATGTTCTCTTGCGGGGTCGAACTCGCTTGCGGAGTCAGCCTGGGCGTGGAATAGACGATTTTGCCGCTGCTGGCGCGGGCGACCGTTGTGGGGGCCGCGGCGCCAAGCACATGCCAGCGCAGCACTCCCTCGCCGTCGGATTCGGCCAGGCAGCCGATCAACTGCGCCGTTTCGGTATCCAGTTGCCCCAGCCTGCCGTCTAATTCAGATGCTTCAAAGTCATTAGGCCGGCCTCGCACGCCGACCAGATCGTTGATCGAGAAATGGATCGGAGCGTCCAGACCGTTGAGCATGAAGGTGACTTGATCCGAATCGATCTCCTTCCACACGCCCTCGAGATAACTGCCGTCGGCGAGCTCCACTTCCAGCGATTCAGCGGAGTCGATCGATTGTTCAGGAACGCGGGAGACGACCGCCTGGCGAATCTTCTCCAGTGGAATCGCGCGTCTCTTGCCGTCTTCACCGACGAAGGCAATTTCTTTTCGCTCGGCGTCGAGCTGATCGAATTCGCCGGCCAGAAGCTGCCCATCCTCCAGCAGCACGGCTTCGTTGTTCTCAGGCCACTCGCGCGGCAGCTGGCCGTCCCACCGGCGTACCTCGCAGCGTTCCAACCGCAACTCTCGTCCGGCGCTCGACTCGCCCTGCTGCGTCAGAGCGATCAATTGCTTCAGCGACGGATTTTTGCCTCGGACCTTCAGCTTCCCCAACAAGCGGCCGTTGGGCGCACACACCGCCACGACGCCGCTGTCTTGGCCCACGAAGATGATCAGCTCGAGCCGATGTTGTTCGGCCGGCAGATCGCCCAGCACCGCGATGTCGGCCGCGTCGGGTGTCTCGCGCACGATCACGAGCTGCTCATTCCACACTTCCAAACTGACTGCGGCGCTGATGCGGTCGGTCGGCTGGGCGGGGCGAGCACAACCGAGCGATAAAGTGAAATCAGGAACTCCCGACCAGCTCAAGACGACGCGTACCTCACTCTCCCACGGCAGGCCGACGTAACCTAGAGCGGTGGCACTCAGTTGGGAAGTGACCATCGTTCCCGCTTCGTATTTCCAGTCGGTGGCTTTAGCAATCCCCGACCATTCGGTGCCGCCGCGCGGCCCGGAGTAAACGAGTTTACCGAGGGCGGGCTGGGCGACGATGCGAGACAGCATCTTGCGCGGCAGCCGAATCGGTCCCAAACAAGGTGAATCGATGACCGCATGCTCCTTGTCCAGTTCGGCAAGAGTGCCCGCGAGCGTCACACCGCTGGAGAGATAAAAGAGATGGTCGGCCAGCCCATTTCGCCTGTTGGCTTCGTCGGGCTCGACCGAACTGAGCGCTTCGATGGCCAGCTCCAGCGGCTCGTCGAACGTCGAGCATTGCAGCCGCAGATAGCCGGGCTTGTCGCAGGGGAGCAACGTGCCGTTGACATATCCGCCACCCTTGAAGCGGAGTTGCAAAGTCCGATCTTCCGCTTGGGAAGCTGCCGTCGAGAAACAACCCCACGCGACCAGAGCCCACCCAGCCAAGATCGATCTCGTTTTCGCTGACATCACTTTTCCCATCTCCGCGATCTCCGCGATTCCCGCGGTAAACATCTTTCTTGGCGGTGCCCAGTCGATGCAACTATCGTTCGTAGATCGGCAGGAACTTGTAGTTAAGCGCCAAGGCCAGCAGCGACATCGACGTGGCGGCGCATGCGCCGTAATTTCCGCGGAAGCTGCCGTCGGTTTGTTGATCGGTCTTCAGTTGACGAATCAGCGCGCGATTCCATTTCTCCCAAGCCTCGAGGTCAGCCTGGAACAGAGCCTGGGCCTGGTAATAGCGTCCGTATTCGAGATAGGGAGATTGTTGCGTCAAACTGCGGGCCACATAGTCGCGCACCGCTTCGAACTGTTTTGTGTCTTTGTGCTTGGCGATGCTGAACACGAGACACGCAATTGACGATCGAGCCGTGGATTCCGCATTGGCTTGCATGCCGCCGGAATAACCGACAGTGCCGTTGTCGGCGGTCATCGAGGCGAAATACTTGATCGCCTGATCAATCGACTTGTCGGGAACTTCGATTCCGGCGTTGCGCGCAGCCAACAGACCGACCAGGACGGCGCCGCTGACCGACGTGTCGGCATCGTGCGCGGTCGGAGCATACCGCCAGGCGTTGAAGGGATTTTTGGCCTGCGAAGTAACGGCGCAGCGGACGGCCAGTTCGAGAGCCTCACCGATGCTCCGCTGGCGACCGCCATCTTCGTCGGCGCCGTCCCATAGATTCGTCTCGTCCACCGCTCCATACGCTTCGGCCAGGGCCAACATGGCGAAGCCGTGATGATACATGCTGCTGCCCATGTAGCCGCTCTCGGCGCCTTGAGAGCGTATGATGCTTCGCAGCGCCTTGCGAATCGTCGAGGAGTAGACGCCAAAGTTGGGATCTTCTCCCGAAGCCAGGAAGGCCAGCAGCGCCAAGCCGGTCGTGCCCGGTCCGGCTTGCCCCTCGGGCCAGTCGCCGTTTTCGCTTTGCGATTTCACCAGGTACTGAAGGCCGCGCTGGGTCATCTCGCGCACGTCGCGCGGCACGACGTCGCCGCCAGCACTGAGCAGTCCGCCGGAAGTGAACAGGGCGGGTTCTTCATCGCTTTCTTGCGCCCAGGTTGGCGCGGCGGCCAGGCCGCTGATCACCAGCGCTTCCCACAAGACAAACCATGCCCATCGAATCATCGCCGGATCCCCATCATTTGATACCGCTCGCAGGTGCGGATGATGAAGCTCGCCTGCTCTTCATCCAGAAACGCTTTCAGCTTCTCTTTCGGAACATTCGCCAGTCGGACGTAGGCGGAATACGACTCGGCATTTTGCGGCAGGTTCGGTATCGGGCGGCTGTCGATCAGCTCGATCAGCTTCTCGCGCTGCGATTTCAGAAGCGGCACGCGGTCATTGAGTGACGATACGGTGGTGAGTACGAAGAGATGATGAAAAGTCTTCTTTCTCTCTTCCGCATACACTTCGTAGCGTTCCCTTTGCGCATCGCTCAAACTGTGCTTGAGATACCTGGCAAACAGCGAGCCTTCCTCGTGAAAGCCGCGTTGCATCTCGTTCTGAAACGGTTGAAGCAACAGCAGCGCTTTTTGCACATCGGCCTGAACCGTTGGGCTCAGGTCTTCGGTGGCATGGCGAAGCGCGGTGATTTGGTTCATCGCGCGATCGACATCTCCCATGGCGACAAGTTTTAATTTTTCCGTCTCTTCAGCATTCAGCCCGCAAGCGTTCCGCACCCATTCGACCTTTTGGTTCGCCTTGTGTACCAACTCCTCCCGGACCAGACGTTCGGGGCGGCCGTGCAAGATCAGGCTGTTCAGCAGATCCGAGGCATGGCAGTGGAGAGGCGGCATCACCACAGCCATGCAGCACAAGAACCCCAAGCGCCAGGCACGCGACCGGACGAAGCCGACCGCTGGGCCGACCGCTGGGCCGACCGCTGGGCCGACCACTGGGCCGACCACTGGGCCGATCCGCCGACCGGACAATTGTTCTACTGGCATGTCATTCACCAAAAAGGGTTTCGTTACTGCTGATCGCGTTGCGGCTGATCCGGGCGTCCACTTTTCGAGCCTGCCGATAAACCGACAACTGCTCTTCGGTGAGATGTTTGGCAAGCACTGCTTCGGGGACTTGCGGTAGAGCGCCTTCGTTCTGCAAATAGTAGGCGGCGTGGAATTGGTCATACTCGGGGTGATCGGCCAGCGCCTTGGTTAGCGCAGCGCGCTGCTTAGGTTGCAGGTTCAGTGCCTTATCCAAGATCGCGATCAGGGCTTCGACGCCGGCTTGCTGGGCGAACTCATCGCGAGCCTTCCGCTCAGCTTCATAAACCTCGCGCTGCTCGGGGGTCAGGATCTTGCCAAATTGTTCGTGAAGCGAGTCGCAGTATTTCTGAAGCACTTCTGCGAAGTTGTTCCCGTTTTGTCGGGGAAAGTTGATTCCGCGTTGTTGGAGAATCACCTGCGCACGCTCTGGCTGAATGAGAGCCCCGCCGGCCAGCTGCCGCTGGGCCGCTGCGTTGCTCAATTTGGGAACGACCTCTTTCCAGCTATCATCGAGCTTGTCGACTTCGCGGCGCTGCTCCTCGCTGAGCTGGCAAGCTCGAACTAAAAGTCCTTTCTCAATGCGATGTCTGCTGCGCAGCAGTTTTGCGAAGGGCGAATCGAGCCTCGCGCCGTCCGCCGCCTGCGCTAATGCTCCGGCGGCACCAAGCTTCTCCTTATCTTGCGCCCCAAGCTGGCAAGGCATGGCAAGGACCGCCATCCCGCCCAGGACAACTGCTGCAATATTGCAACTTTTGTGCACCATGATTTATCTCTCTTCCGTGGTGTCTTCGTGCCTGGGTGGTGTTCCCGTCTGGCCAGTCTGACCCGACTCGAGGCGCTGGAAGTACTCGTCCAGCCCGGCGCGGAATTCCTCCGGCAGCACGCGGCCCGCTTCGCCGGTCGCCTGCGAAACGTCGCGAGCTTCTCGCTTTTCGTTTTGATTCAAGCCGCTGCCTAGCAGAGCCAGGGCCGAGTCTTGAGTGGTGCCGGTTCCACCGCCGCCCGGTCCGGTCCCACCGCCGCCACCTGCCTTGGGATTGATGCGTTTGGACTGCAGCAACAACTCGATCGCATCGGTTTCAGAGGCCATGGCCGGAGAGCCCGTATCGTGAGCCATCAAGAGATCGCGAGCGTCGAGCATCGCTTGGCTGACGCCCCCCAGCAGCGAGATCTCTTTGGCAAAGCGGTCGCTCCCTTCGGGCATCTCTTGGATTCGCTCGACCACTTTGTCGGTTCGCAGGCGAATCTCTTCCTGCGTTTGGCCGAGCCCATCCGCTTCGCGAGCGTGCTGCTCCTCGCTATTGGCCGCCTTGGCTTGCTCGGCCACGCGCGTCGCTTCCCGCAGGTTGACTTCGCCTTCGAGGATTTGCAGAACTTCTAGAATGACCGATGGCGGCAAGGAATCGGAATCCTTGGCGCCCGGGCAATTGCCCGCGCAGGCCGGATCGACCAGATCCTCGGCCCAGCGATCGAGCGTATCGGCCCAGTATTCGGTTTGAGCGATCGAGAGCCCTCCCTCGGCAGGCAGCTTCTCGCCGATCTCGCGCAAGGCGCCGATCACATCGCTGTTGCGCATGTCGTCCAGAACGAATTTGAACTGGTTCATGCGCCGGCGTTCAAAATAGCTCTGCATGTCGTCCATGATGTACGACACTTTTTGACTGCTGGCTTCCTCGGCTTGGGCGAGCGCATCGAGCACCTTGCGGTTACCGCCTTCGCTCTGGGCAGGGAGGCCGAACAGTGAATCGATGCGACTGCCGATGCGGTCAGCCACTTCGGTTTGCTCGCGGGCTGCAGCCTTCAAGCGTTTTACCAATGTGCTCCCTTCGAGGTTCGCCAGCACCGTATTCAATTCGTCCGCCACGCGCTCGAACTCGGCCAACAATTCCTCTTGTTCCCAAACCGCTTTGCCGACAGTCGAGTCGTCTTCCGGCTGCTCGTCGGCTGCTTCGTTCGGCTTGCCGTCGCTTTTGCGAGCCGGTCCTGAGAGCACCGTTTGGGCCAAGCCCATGCGAGTGCCGTCATACTTCTTTTTGGGCGGCTGGTCATCGGCGGCCTGCGGCTCGTTCGGCTGCAGCGACGATTCGACATCGGTAACCTGCGGGACCGTCAGTTTGCTCGAAGCCACGACTTCCTCGGGCGGCTTGCCGGAGCCGGCGGCCGCGGTGCGCTGCATGCCGGCCGCGGGCGGGGCCGGTTTGGCCTCCGCCTCACCGGCTGGCGATGACGGCTTGCTTGCCAGTGTGTTCTTCTCTGGTGAGGTGGGCGTGCGTGGCGATGTATTCTTGCCTGGCGATGTGTTCTTGTCTGGCGAAGTAGGCTCACCTGGCGAAGTGGGCTCACTTGGAGTACTGGGCTTGCCTGACCTAGGTTCGGTCGAAGCTTGAGCCAGCAGGTCTGAAACGCTCGGCATGCGGTTGGTCGCGATGTCGTTGAGGATCTGCAGCATCTCGGCCCAGCGATCGAGATGGCCGACGCCCATTTCGGGATTGCGCGCCGCCTGCCGCAGCAGTTCTTCACCGTGCTTGGACAAGGCGGCCAGCTTGCGGCTGTTGTCCGCTTCGGCCGCGGCCTGGCGCTGCAGTTGCTTGCGCATTTCGCCGCTGGCCAGCTCTTCGGGCGTTGCCGCTCGCAATTGCTTGTTCGTCTCGTGGAGAGCCATCTCGCGATCGCGCACTTCCAGCGACGCGCGATGCCACTTGCTGAGCTGCTCGGTGATCCAGAGTGCATGCTGCTCGGGGGTCAACACGAAGAAGACGTGCGGCGGTGAGTACGTTCGCTCGCGGCCCGGTAGATAGTCTTCGGCCCAGAGCCTGACTTCGATCGGCTGCGGCTTGATGCCGAGCGCCTTGGCCGAGAACGTCGCCGGCGCCTGAATCGATG
>JBQCEI010001031.1:0-3714 GCA_051960375.1 Aureliella sp.
CTATGCCAGTGCCTTCTGCTTCGAAGTTGAAGGGTAAGAAGGCGCGATAAGACGTTCTAATGCCACACTTGCCTCGAAAAACGGTGGCAAGGCCTGTTCGGCGTTGGAAAGCGCTTTCGGTCTTGAACGCGATAGACTTCGAAAAAAGACACTGGCATAGCCAGTGCCACACCGGGTCCTCCGCGGTAAAAATCTTTACGCCTGCAGCAGTCGTCCAAGATTGGCAGCCACCTGCCCCTTAGGCATCACCGGATCGAACCCCGCCGCGGCCGCAGCTGCAAAATGTTGCACTTGCACGTGCGGCCCGAAGGCGATGCGTTTGGCGCCGGGAAAGCGTTCGCTCAAGCTCTTCCCCCACTGCTCGATTTGTTCGACATCCAGCGGCGTCAAGTCGACGACGCAGGCCAACACCTGCTGGGCCACCTCGGGTGCGACCTCGGCATCGATGCGGCCGAGAATCACGAATCGGCAACCGGCCGCCGCAGCCGCCTGCTTGACCGCGGGTGCAAAAAAGATGTCGCGGCTGAAAAAGAGCACCGCCGGCGAGGAAGATTCCGACGGCGCAGAGTCGGACGAAGTCGAATCGGACATGAATGATCCTTTTTGTTATCACCACCAAGACACAAAGACACGGGGACACAAAGACACCGCGAAGACCGATGCCAACCACACCTAGGGTCAATTGTCGCCGCGGAGCGGGAACGGTAAACTGCTGACTTCGGATTGATTCGAAAGATCCACCTACCCACTTTCCATCGGCCACCTTCCTCTCTCGGGCCGAGCCCTTTCTGTTTTCGGAGTGATACCCTATGTCGACGGCTTCACCTGACGCCAAGTCCCAGACCGCGAAACTGATTATCGACGGTCACGAATTGGATTTGCCGACCATGGTGGGCACCGAGAACGAAAAGGCGATCGACATCTCGCAGCTTCGCAAGCAGACCGGCTACATCACGCTCGACGAAGGTTACGTCAACACCGGCAGCACGACCAGCGCGATCACGTATCTGGACGGCGAGAAAGGCATTCTGCGTTACCGCGGTTATCCGATCGAAGAGATTGCTGCCCACTGCGACTTTGTCGAAACATCGTATCTGCTGATCTACGGCAAGCTGCCCAACGCCAAGGAACTGGCCGAGTTCCGTGAATCGATTCGCCGCCACACGATGATTCACGAAGACATGCGCTCGTTCTACAACGGCTTCCCGCGCGACGCGCATCCGATGGCCATTCTCTCGAGCGTCGTCGGCGCGATGTCGACCTTCTATCAAGATTCGCTCAACGTCTTCGATCCGCACCAGGTCGAGATCTCGATCCACCGCCTGCTGGCCAAGCTGCCGACGATCGCGGCTTACAGCTACAAGAAATCGTTCGGCCAGCCGCTGATCTATCCCAAGAACACGCTCAACTACTTCGAGAACTTCTAGCGGATGATGTTTGCCGTTCCGACCGAACCGTACGAACCGGACCCCGACTTCGTCGAAGCCCTGAACTTGCTGCTGATCGTGCACGCCGATCACGAACAGAACTGCAGCACGTCGACCGTCCGCATGGTCGGCTCGTCGAACGCCAACCTGTTCGCTTCGATCTCGGCCGGCATCTGCGCACTGTGGGGACCGCTGCACGGCGGGGCCAACGAAGCCTGCGTCAGCATGCTCAAGCAGATTGCCGACGATGGCGGCAATGTGAAGAAGTATGTCGACATGGCCAAGGACAAGAAGGGCAATTTCCGCCTGATGGGCTTCGGCCACCGCGTGTACAAGAACTACGACCCGCGGGCGCTGATCATCAAGAAAGCCTGCGACAAACTAATCGATCGTTTGCAGCTGGACGATCCGCTGTTCGACGTCGCCAAGCAGCTCGAAGAGGTGGCGCTGAAAGATCCCTACTTCGTCGAGCGCAAACTCTATCCGAACGTCGACTTCTATTCGGGCGTGATCTACCGAGCGATGGGCATCCCCGTGCAGATGTTCACGGTCCTCTTTGCGATCGGACGCCTGCCCGGCTGGATCGCTCACTGGGTGGAGATGCATCAGTCGCCTTCCAAGATCGGCCGTCCGCGGCAGATTTATGTGGGCGAGCCGCTGCGCACGCTCGTGCCGATGAACCAGCGTACGTAACGCGAGCCTGCTCATGACCGAGTCGTTTCGCGGTGGCAATAGCCGGTTGTTAGCGAGGCAACTCGATCAATTGAGTTGGCCGATCGTCGTGCTGGACCAGCGCTGCGAAATCGTTTTTATCAGCGCAGCCCTGTGCCAGCTGCTGCAAACCGACGCCACCCGCCTGGTCGGTCTGGCATGCAAGCCCGAGTTGACTAAGGACGATGCGCCGGAGCGCGAGCTATCGATGGCGCTGGCGCCGCCGTCGCAAGTGCTGCACGGCCAGGCAGCTATCCGGCAAGTTCCCTGGCCGCCGAAGAACCCGACTGGCTCGGCCGCGCAAGCCTTCATCCCGCTGATCGATGAAGATCCTTCGCAGGGGCTCATTCTGGTCTTGTTCGGCCAGCCCGACGTGCTTCGCAAGCGATTGCAGCCGCTGGCGCCGCCGCAGCCGCCCCGAAGTGCGGCAGCCGACGAAGTCTTGCTGCGACTGCGTTCGCAGTGGCAACAGCTCGACGGCATGTGGCCGCTCCTGGGTGTCTCGCCGGCAGCGCAGCTGGCCATGCGCCGCGCACAACTAGCCGTTCAAACAAGCGCCGGCGTTTTCATACATGGTCCGGCCGGAAGTGGCAAAGCCGAGATCGCTCGCATGCTCTACGCGCAGCGCGCCCGCGGGCTCGACGTACCTGCCAGCGTCGTGCAAGCCCTACCGATCGACTGCGCGGTGGCCGACGAGCACATGGTGGCCAGCGCTCTGGAGACGCTCGCCGGGCGACTGCGCCCTGGAGCCCCACCGACCGCCACGCACCTGCTGCTTGAGCGCATCGATTGCGCGAGCGAACCCGCACTGCGAGTGATCGAGGGCTGGCTCGCTGAGCACGGCTCCGCGCTGTGCGTGGTCGCAACTTCCGAAGCAACACCTGAGCACTTGGCGCAGCGCGGCGCGACGATGTCGCGCTTGATTCACTCCGTCGGCACGCTCGAAATCGCTCTGCCGCCGCTGGGCAGCCGGCGCGAAGACGTGGCGGCGCTAGCCCAGCATTGCCTGGCCGCCGCAGCCCAGCGGGCCGGCCGCCGCCTGCCGGGGATTGCCAAAGCGACGATGGACCTGCTCGAAGCATACTCCTGGCCGGGCAACGCGTTCGAGCTCCGGCAAGCCGCCGGCGAGATGCTGGCCAATGCGGTGCTCACGGCGACGATCCAGCCCGCGCATCTGCCGCTGCCGATCCGCACGTTCGGCGGCACGCTTTCCGGCGGCAAGCAGCCCGCGCTCGAGGCAATTTCGCTCGACGAAGTGCTGCTGGACCTCGAACGCATCATGCTCGAGCGCGCCATCAAGCTCTCGCCCCGCAACCGCGCTCGGGCAGCTCGGCTGCTCGGCATCAGCCGGCCGCGTTTCCTGCGGCGGATCGCCCAGCTCGGGTTGGATGAGCGGGCTTTGCCCGACGAAGAGGAATAGCTTACCCCCTCGTTCCCGGGCTCTGCCTGGGAACGCACTGTCTTGGAGGCTACGCCTACTCGGAAACTGCCTCATCGGCTTTACTTTATGCTATTGAGAAATAATCCGCAGGGCGGGTATCCCGCGGTTTGCCGGAATAATTCTGACGTCACCTCG
>JBQCEI010001032.1:0-2138 GCA_051960375.1 Aureliella sp.
CCGACTTCGGAGAACGCAGCGGCGGTCAGGCGGTCAATCTGCGAAGCGTTCAGCGGCACCGCGCCGGCGCGTTCCATGGCAGCCATCATCTTGTCAAAGACGCTGGCCACGACGAAGACTTCCTTCTCGGCGATGCACAAGAGATTGTTGTCGTACGACGCACCTTGGATGATGCACCGCGCCGCGCGATCGAGGTCGGCCGTTTCATCGACGACGACCGGCGGATTGCCCGGGCCGGCGACGATCGCTCGCTTGCCACTGTTGAGCGCCGCCCGAGCCACGGCTGGTCCGCCGGTGACGCAGATCAACGCGACGTCGCGATTCTTGAAGATCGCTGAGGCCGACTCGAGAGTCGGTTCGCGGACGATGCAGATCAGGTTGTCGAAGCCGATGTCTTCGTAGATTGCCTGGTTGAAACGCTTGACGCCCTCAGCCGCGACTTTGCGGCCGCTGGGGTGCGGATTGACGACGACCGTGTTGCCACCGGCGATCATGCTGACGGCGTTGCCGGTGATCGTCGGTAGCGAGTGGGTCACTGGCGTAATCGCGCCGATGACGCCAAAAGGAGCGTGTTCGATGACGGCCAGACCATGATCGCCGCTGAAGGCTTGGGTCGTGAGGAACTCCGGTCCCGGAGCACGCTCGCCGAGCGTTCTGAGTTTTTCGATCTTGTGCTGCAGCCGGCCGATCTTCGTCTCGTTCATCTCCATCGTGCCCAGCTCTTCGGCCTGGTCGATCGAGATGCGGCGGATGTGGGAGATCGCCCGCTTGCGATCCTCGAGCGAACGCGTGCGCAGTTGTTCAAAGGCGCGTCGGGCTGCGGCGACGGCCTGGTCGGCGTCATCGAATTGGCCGAAGCGACCGGCGCCGCTGCCGCTGGCCAGGCTGGCTGAGCCGCCGGCACCGCGGACTTCGCGGATGACTTGACTGACGACGCTACGGATGAGGTCTTCGCTTATTTGCATATCAGTATCGGAGTTGGATTAGGTGTTGGATGGAGTGTCGTGCCGCCGGCTGTAGACCGATTGCTTTTCAATGTTGACCTGGTCGACGATGCCGATGACGACGGTGTCGATGGGCAACTTGTTGGTCTCGGGAGTGAAGCGTGCGCTGCTGCCTTGAGAGATTAGCACCATATCGCCGACGCCCGCGCCGAGCATATCGACGGCGACGAACGTGCGGCCGGTCGTCACCAGCTTGTCGCGACTCGTTCCGTCCAAGCGATACGGTTCGACAACGAGCAATTTCTGCCCCTTCATCGATTCGACTTTCTCGGTCGAAACGACCGAGCCTGTGACTAAAGCGACGAACATCGCGGGTCAGCCTTTCAATACGCCGAGCGTCTGCCGAGCGACGATCAGCTCTTCATTTGTGGGAATGATCCAGATCTGCACCCGCGACTGGGCGCTTTCCAGTCGCGTTTCGCCGCCCGCCGACTGGTTGCGAGTCTGGTCCAGTTCGATGCCCAGTTCGCTCAGCCCTGCGCAGACCGCTTGGCGAATGCGACGGCCGTTCTCGCCGATGCCGCCGGTGAAGACCAAGGCATCCGCTCCTCCCAGGGCCATCAACATGCCGCCCAGTTGCCGGCGAATCTCTTCGACGTAAACGTCTAGAGCCAGTTTCGCATCAGCATTGCCAGAGTCGGCTGCTTGCTCCAGATCGCGAATGTCACTGCTCAGTCCGCCGGAAAGTCCCAGCAGCCCGGCTTCGGTCGACAGCTTTTTCAAGACGTCGATCAGCGATAGCCCGGTGTGCTGCATGATCATCGGCAGACAGAACGGATCGAGGTCGCCGACGCGATTGTTCTGCGGCAGGCCGGTCTGTGGGCTCATGCCCATCGACGTGGCCACGCTCTTGCCGCCAGAGATCGCGCACAGGCTGCTCGAACCACCCAGGTGCAACGAGACGACGCGCGCGTCGCTGCGGCCGAGCAGTTCCGCCGAACGGGTTGCGATGTAGCGATGGCTCGCGCCATGGAAGCCCCACTTGCGAATCGGCAACGCGTCGGACCACGCTTTGGGAAGCGCGTAGTGATGCCGCGCGGCAGGAATCGTGCGATGGAAATCGGTTTCGAAAGCTGCCACCAGCGGAATGTCGGGCACCGTCGACGCCAACTGGCGCATGGCCGCCAGGTAAGG
>JBQCEI010001033.1:0-8397 GCA_051960375.1 Aureliella sp.
TTCTGGCCAATGGGGTGCAAGCCGATTTCTTTTGCTATTCGTGCGGGTCGACATCTGCACCGCCCCCGATTCGGCGAGCTATTCGCGGCCGGGCCGATGCGTTAGGATTCAAGATCGAGATTGACCACTACGACACATCTGGCACAACCGACGTCGGATACCAACGGCGCAACCTGCGCTCGCCGAGGATGCTTCCAATTCCCCCTCAGCCCTCAAGAGCGCGTGTTGTTACCGTTTCACCAATGTCTTCAGGCCGGCGATCGCCGGCGCCCGCTGGCTGAATGGGGTTCCAGATGGACAACAATCTCGAGACTGGGCGTACCGATTTTGGACAAGCGATCGGCGAGAGTTTTAGCGACGCGATTGACTTTGAAGACGCGTCGGCGCACGAATGCTGTGAAGTCATTTGGGCATTTCTCGGCAACAACGTAACTCCAAGGCATTTGGCACAGCTTACGGAAGCAGAGATAGCAGCGTTGAGTCGAATATTTGGAGAGTACTTTGAATGTGATTCGCCGTCGGTGGAGAAGCTCAAGGCAGCCATCGCGCGGACGCTTGCGCGGTGGCCCGTGGGATCACTTGGCGAATTGGCTTTGCACAGAAACGCCCCCGGGACAGCGCGAGCAAATCATGCCATGCCCCCGAGTGTCCGATAACACGGTCTTTAAAATCAGAGTCTACGGCGGTCGCCCGGTTACGACCTGCGTTTGTTCCGTCCTTCTGCTGCGGATGGGCCAACGCGGAACGTTCGTTGATCATGACATGGCCGGGTGAGCAAACACCGATGAGCTCCTCGTCAAGTATTTCCGTGCGCGATTTGCTTACGCTGATCGCCCTTACGGCTCTAATCTGCACCGCGATGCGTTTAGGAGGCCTCGTTGCAAGCGCAACCGTTTTCCTGGTTTTGCTTTTGGTGATGCTCCGCTCGATCGTTGCCTTTGTCTCTGCGGGTGACGAGAGGAAGGCCGCAATCGGATTTATGGTGCCTGTTGCGATTTATGGTCTTGCGATTGCATGGATTGGCCGGAGCGAGTTTGGATCCGATCTCCCTGTGCTGATTTCCTCCCAGCTGCTCTGGATGACCTGCCGGGGAGTTGGTCCAGACAGAGTGGTCGAAGTCATGTCGCTGGGGCACGGACTCGTTGCTCTTTACCTGGGAGTGATCGGCGAGATGTTTGCTCGAACTGTCAAGTCTTAGATGATGAAGGCACGACCGGCGAGACGCGGCTGCAAAGTAAAGCTGGATCACATGATGCCCGGATTCTTGCAACGCAAACACTTCGATCAATCGACCTGGACCAGGTCAGACTGGCAGGCCGCATGGCAATGGAACTGCCTATTCCTCCTTGGCTGGATTGTGGCGTTCACTCTCGCAATTGTGTTGAACCTGCGGTCGCGAAACGTGGTGATGCCCATTGGACTGGCTGGAATTGGACTAACGGGAGTTTTGATCCAAGTAGCGAATTTGACCGCTATGTCGAAGACCGTTGTGCAACGACGCAAGGGTGAGTGAGGCGGACCCGCCATCGCAGATTCAAGCGGTTGACCTCGACCGGCCGCTGCGTCGACCGACTCGGACGACAGGGCCGTCTTGCTCGTGCCGCTTGAGGGACCACTGATCGAACGGGCGACCCAGCCAGAAGCCCGGTAACAAAGGAAGTTGCCGGCATCGAAAGCGGCAACATGCTCGAAGTCGCCGGTGTGTGAATGGCGTTTGTCGCTGGTGTCCCCCCAGCTTTGCAGCGAGCTCGGCGGCGCGGTACATTGCAGTCGCATGTTTCGAATAAGTCGCCGCGAGCGTGCTGGCGGTCGCGCTTCCCAGCCCACTTGGCCAGCTACCGCGAAGCACAACGTGAAATCAATTTATCACCACGTAGTTTTGGTAATAAGCCCGTATTCGACGGCTTATTGGTCGTGGATTTGGGATAAAAAGCGTTCGTCCGCATAAGTGTCGCCAACACACGCGTCGAATGATGCTGCCACTCCAGAGAAATCGGTACATCAATGCAATGGGAATACCGGACTGAACGGTTTGATACAGACTTCGGTTTTTTTTCGGGGACTACCTTCGACACCGAAGAAATGAACGAGAGCCTAAATGCGCTTGGTCGCGACGGCTGGGAACTTGTAAGTATCTTCGACATTTCCAGGGTGAAAGGTGGCTCGAAATACGTGATCGCGATTTTCAAACGAACACGAACAGAGTAACGTCAGTTCTTGTTCAATTATGGCATGCAAAGCGATTTTCCTGTTCGGCGGCAAGGGCTGACGAGCAAACCGATGGACCGCAAATCTCAGACACGCGTTGCTTCGCCATCAGCTCAATCCCTTCCGGCGAGGTCATCGCCAGCATTATTTGGTGAACCATATGGACGCATCAACAAGAGTTGCCGCCTACTTCGACGATTTAGTCGAACGCTGTAATCGGAGTGCGACGAAGAGGCCTACAAACCTGCCTCTATACGACCAATACATCTATTACGTACTCTCAACTCGATGCGAAATGGATATAAACGGCTTCGACTCCGTGTTTGACCAATTGCTTGAAGAATCTGAAGTCAACATCCTCATAACGGCACTGAACGAGCTGGGATGCACGACACTTGCAGATTCATTTTCAATCGCGCGAGACCGCCTTGCCGGTGTTGGATTCTTTAGCGATGAAGAAATGATGGTTTGTGACCTAGCTACAGACGAGGGCGGGTTCCTTGATGACATTGAAGCTGCCGTGCGAAACGACAACCTTATGTGGCAACTGGATGAGTCGCTGGCTAAACTTCTTCCGGCCGAAGCCAAATAACAAATGCACGCAACGGAGCCGGTGGTCGAGTCGGTTTTGAAATCAACGCGTGTCGCGCCGACCCGCTGACCGCCGCGGCTCGGTGACGCGCAGCGTTCTTCGCAGCAAATGAAAATCTACACTGGTTCCCTATTCCGATTGACTGCCATTGCAGCCGTGATGATGGCGGTTATCAATTGGTGGCCGAGGTCCATGAGTCCGGCACGCGATGGATCGATTGCGTGGTATCACGGAGCGCTGTGGAGTCGTCACTACTACAAAGTTACCGGGACCGACGCTTCCGGATGCAAATTTACTGCTACGATCGGTCATCTGCCCGGTTACTGCTCGATGGAAGGAACCTATCCGAACGGGACGAAGCGCGAGATTACAAAGGTAATGGTAAAGGGACATCTAGACGGGTGCGACATAAACCGCAAAGACGTAGCCGAGGGCGTGTACTACGCTCCCGACGGAACCGAAGTGGGGCGGGTAAACAACGGCACCGGAACAATCAAATATTGTCGGCCCGAAGGAACAGACGAGGCCGAATATGCTCTTGTGTCTGGGCAGGTAGTGCGCGAAAGATATTGGATACGGAACGGCGTGCTGCAGTCGGAGCGTGCGTTCGTAAACGGACTACTCAATGGCGAGTGTACCGACTACCACGCAGACGGCAGTATTCGCTGCCGGTCGTACTACCGAGACGGTCGCTGCATCAAGGCAAAATGGTATGATCCGGCCGGGACCTTAATCCAGACTTTTATACGCCCAAACGTAGAACCAGGCCAGGCACCCCAGCCCGCGAACAGTGGTTTCACCGATGGCGAATCACGTGCGCGGGCGAGGTGATGGCGGGCGTTATCTGCCAGAAGACAGGAAGGTACACAATTGGCATTCCCAACGCACTTGCTTGCCCCTGTCGGCGGTGAGATTTACTGTCACGTTTTCGAGAACGCGCGTACCGGTCTTGTGAGAGATCTTTACTGGTCGGTCACCGTCGACTTCGCCCCGATCATCTATGCGCACGAACGGTTTTGCTGTAATGCCATGGTCGAATGGTTTCGCATCAAGGGACGCGACTTCCCCTTCGTCGAACCGTTCAAACTGTCTCTTCCTGCCGATGACCCTATCGCCGAATCGTCTTTCTACATGACCGAGCATGCTCAAGCAAACTCCACGACTTTGCGTCTCGCATGCGTCGACAGTGCTCGGTTTCATGCCGAACTTGAAATGGTCGTAGACTTTCATGGATACACTGGCGATGATGCTGAACCTGCAATGCGTGTTGCTGCAACGACAGAACTCCAATTCAGCGGACTGATCGTCGTGCTCGGCAACCTGGATCCAAGCCCAAGCAGCCCCGAAGAGGTGGTTGCGCTAGCGTCGCAATTCGCTGACTTGTCCGGATACGACCCACCGCTCAACCAGGGATTTCGGTATTTGTTCCGACCTAGTGTTCGGTGATGGGCGTAAAATCACAGTTCAGCGTGTTGACAGGCCCGAACGTAAGGGACACGTAACAATTCGGTGGATCTGAGCGGTGGATCGGCCGCTTGCTGGTGGAGAACTTACTCGCCGCCGCTCGGTCAGCGGGGGTGGCTTGTGGTCAAACCTATGGGATTCTTCCTCGAAGTTCGATGCATTGAAACAGGTGAGACGTTCGAGTTCTCGGACTACTCAACGATTACTTACCATCGGCCCGGTCGTGAGTCGATTCGAGTGCCACAGGGACCAGCCTGGTGCCACAGCTGCAGCCGCATCCAAATGGCAGAAGTGTTTCCACAATACATAGCTTCGCAGGAACGTGGCATTGAAGCTGCACGGCGCGATCCCAACTCGGAGATCGCCTTTATTCTTGGCTTTAAAGACGGGATTGAGGCCCGGGCACTGGAATTGATGGAACTCAAGCAATTCCTGCAAAATCGAACGGCCGGCCCTAAGTGCTTGACCTGTTTCTCAGAACGCATTCAAATAATGCCAGACCAGGATGAGGTTCTTCTGCCCGACGGAAGGCGCTACGCTATCGTCAATTGCGGGTTCGCCGATTTCGCCATTGGAGTTGAATTTGAACTCGACAACAGCGGCAACAAGATCGTCAGAACCAGGTAGTAAGCAGGGCAGCGGAAGTCTTGCGATGCTAAAAGCGGTCTGGTCCGACATCGGCAGCTCCACGTCCGTGCGAGTAAGAACTGAAATAGAAACACAGAGGCACAGAGGGTACGGAGAATGACGCAAACAGAGGCTCTGTGCACTCTGTGCCTCTGTGTTGCAATGGTTTGACCATATCGAGAATGCGCAAGAGCTTATCGCCGTTGCGACCAACCAACATACCACCGAAGACTTCTGCACGCGTGCTTAAATCGAAGCGGCCGATTGCGTTGTCAATCGCATCGACCTCGATCGCGGCTGGGTTATTGCGAGTTACGTGCATTATGATGAGACTCTAGCAGTCGGCTGTTGCACACTTACTCCACTACAATGACTGATCCATACGCTTCACCGAAAACAGCACAGCCGCCAGCGACAAGGAAACAAGCCCGGTGGTTGCGTCGCGTGATCATCCTCAACGGCGCGCTGCTCGCCATGCTGCTGGTAAGTCTCGCTGCAGCTTACGTTTTGGTTCGCCTTTCGATTGCTTGGGACTCGGAAACTCGGCCAGGAGGTCCTGTCGTTTACCAGCATTTTTTCTGGATCAGCGTAGACCCATGGTTTGCCACCGCGTACTTCACGGTCCCCAATGGTATACTCGCTGGGCTATTTGCCCGATGGAAGTTCTGTTCGATGAAAGCAAGATCGAAAGAAGCTGCGGTCGGTTAGGTTGAAGAGCATCCGCACAGGGACCAGCGATTAGGAGCGGGTAATAACGCCAAGCGAGGAACGGTGTCCTCAAACAGGTGCTGCTTGACCAATGACTCGGCCCCTTCGGACTGGGGCACCACTTGCATTCGCACTCAACAGTGACAAAGGATTCGGCATGACGCGTCTCACTTCTCTTGCACTTCTAATATCGCTGCTCCTTGCTACACATTGTCTCGGACAGCAGGATCTCGTGTACCCATTAAATCCACAAGCGGGAGGATTTTCCCCTGGGCATCCAGGAATCCCGGTTCTGCGTGGATCTACTGGGCAATGGACGCCAGGTGAATTGAGCTGCGGAGACTTCGTGCTCCTCGAATTGCGTGGAAAGCCCGCGGCGGCTTATCTAAGGCTGTTCGCTCAGGATGTTCCTGACGATGTCGGCGCGTCATTAGAAGCACGCGTCATCAAGATTGATGCCGGCAGCATTGTGGCACAGTCACAGGCCATGTTGCCATTGAACGCAGATCCGACGCGAATCGTGACCGTGACTGCGACGTTCCGCCGTGA
This sequence comes from Aureliella sp., assembly GCA_051960375.1. Taxonomy (GTDB): domain Bacteria; phylum Planctomycetota; class Planctomycetia; order Pirellulales; family Pirellulaceae; genus Aureliella. Next base: position 6,149 of record JBQCEI010001033.1, read on the forward strand.
TGCACTGCAGGGACCGTCAGGATACACCGCCTCGATAGGGCCCGAAATGAACAATAGTGGAAAACAAGTTTTCGATCAGAGGACGAGGCAGGCGGGGCTGCCACGAGTACGGATAGACTCCTTTGAACAAACACGAATTCGTACGTGGGCTCTGGAGCGTGAAGTCACTGAGTAGCTCCGAAGCGAAGTAGTGAAGAATGTGATCGACGGAATCGAACTGGCAATGGTTGGTAGGCCTCCCTGCCCCGTCAATCCTCGCATGCTCGCGACACGCCGATCAGGCCGAGGTGACAAACTGGCCAGAGCAGCGGCATGAAGGGTATTCCCGACACGAATACCTGAAGACTTGCGGCCAAGTTGCCGGTGGCAGATGATGCAGCACGGTTTGGCCGGACAGTGCGATGCCCCTCGGCCCTCCTCGGCCCTCAAACACTTACTGGTTCATCGTGATGCGAATCCCTTGGGCGAGTTAATCGGCAGCGTTGCCCGCACTATGACAAGCTTGGACGAGTTCACCGTACAACTCCGCCAACGCCTGGCTCAACGCTGGAAGTGCAACGACCCGATCTCCATTAGCCCGGCGGATCTTTCGAAGCTTCGTGCCTCGATACCGGGCGTCTTGCCCGTCTTCTACGTTAGGTTCCTCGAGGTTTGCGGCGGTGGTCCAGCGGGCGGTCTTTTTGAGAGCTATCACTGGTCTCCCGACTCTCGTGTGTCTAGAAACGCTGAACTGGGACTTGTCACTCGCGAATTCGGCGTTTCTCTGCCCCGAGGCGCTTTCACGTTTCTGGATTACATTGGTGACTACTTCTGGGGATTCAATCTGGACGACGGTGAGAACCCTCCGGTTTGGATGGTCGATCTGGTGGAGTTCACACCGTTTCTTCCATCCCTTGCAGAATTCTTTCTCACCTGGGAACAACTCGAGTAGCCGCTGTAACGAGGCGATGCACCTTGGCCCGCGCCGGTGCCATTACCTTGTAATGCGCAATTGCCCGTGTTTTCGTTAGGTGGCAAGAGAGGGCTGGCGCACTTGGGTTTTCAGCTTGGGAGCGAAGCTCGTGGGGACACAGCAAGTTGCTGGGGAGCAGCGACCACGGAACGCCATAGAGTGTCCGTTGCGACTGGGTTACCTGTTCCAAGTATCGCAGCGAAGGTGCGGGTGGTATCGTATTGTCACTCGTCACTTACCAGCTAGCCTTTCCTGCCGGAATCCCACGCAAAATTCTTTCGCCATCGCAACGCCATTTTGCCTGTGGTCGCCTTTCCCAGGCTCATAGCAGAGATTCCGCGTGGGATTGGATGCGGATAGGCTAGATTGAATTGGAACGGAAGATTTGTCCCGAGCCGGCGACGGCCAGGTCAACGAGTTAGAGCATGAACGGTGCGAACCCAGCAAAGCCCCTCCCGCAACATTATCGCATGCGCATTCGTTGGCGATGCAGGATTCACGCCCTGCTCGCCCTGTGGTGTGTTGGCGGGTGGGGCACGCAGGCGGTCCTGGCCGACGATGTGGACGCACCAGCTGCGTTTCTGCGGCAGTACTGTCTCGATTGCCACTCCGGGGCTGACGCTCAGAACGGCTTGGCATTGGAACGGCTGAGCCGCGACTTGCAGCAACCGAGCTCAATGGCCCAGTGGGTCCGACTGTACGACCGCATCGAACGGCAAGAGATGCCCCCCGCAGACTATGGCCGGCCATCGCCAACGGAGCGCGAGGATTTCCTGAAGACCTTAGGAAACTCGCTCAGCGCAGCCTCTGCCAAGCAGGCCAGCACGGTACTGAGGCGCCTCAATCGAGTTGAATACCAGAACACGCTGGGCGACATGTTGGACATCCGCGAACCGCTCGCAGATCTTCTGCCCGAAGACAACAAGGCTCATGGCTTTGATAACGTCGGCGAGGCGCTCGATCTGTCGGCGGTGCATCTCGAGCGTTACATGGCTGCGGCTACCAAGGCGATCGACGCTACGATCCGCAAGACGCCCAAGCCAGAGGTCACGCTGAGCAAGTATGGATTGGCCGATGGCAAGAACTCACGCAACGTCGGCAAGCACTGGCATCGAACCGACGACGGCGCCGTCGTCGTGTTTAACAACGGCGGGTTTCCCCGCCCGGAGCTGGATCGCTTTCGCGCTCCCAGCGACGGCCTCTATCGCGTCAAGGTCAGCGGATATGCTTACCAGTCTCAACAGCCCGTCACGGTCGCTGTGTGGCACGGAGTGTTCGCACCCGGTGGAACGACGGA
>JBQCEI010001034.1:0-9141 GCA_051960375.1 Aureliella sp.
TTATACCTAGGGCCACAAGGGGGTGGGTTTACAAAATCTTTTTTCCAGTTTATTTTTTTTCGGCGGTGGAGGGGGTGTGCGGGTTGTTTTTTCGACCCTCGGCGTTCCCCGCGTCTCCGCGGTAAAAAAACTCGTCGAGAGAGTTACTTGTACGATTCGGTGAAGAGCTTCAGCTTTTCGGCTGCTGCCGCGGCGTCCTGTTGCGCTTTCTCGAGGGCGGCTTTCAGCGGAGCGCTAACGGCCTGCGCGTCGCTCAGTTGCTTTTGAGCCGCTGCCTGCTGCGCGCTGGCCGCGTCGACCTTGGCTTGGATCGCAGCCATTTCCGCTTTGAGCTTTTCCATTGCCTCGGTCAGCTTCTTCACCTCGCCTTGTTTGGCTTCTTCGAGCTTGGTGGCTTCGGCAGCCTTCTTCTCGACTTCGCTGTTCTCCTTGGCGATGCGATCGGCTTCGGCCTTCAGTTCCGCAGCGGTCTTGTTGAAGGCGGCCAGGTCAGCTTCGGCGCGAGCGACCGCATCGGCGGCTGCTTTGGCCTGGGCGGCGACTTCTTGCTGCTTGGCGGCGGCGGCTTGAGCGGCGGCGGCCAGTTCGGCCTGTTTGGCCTTGGCGGCTGCTTGGGCTGCCTTGGCCGCTTCAGCAGCCTGCGTCGATTTCTTGATCGCTTCGTCAGCCGAGGCGAGAGCCGTGGCCGTTTGCTGCTTGGCCTGCTTGGCGGCGGCCAGTTTCGCTTCCAGGTCGGCGATCATGTCGGTTTGCGACTTCAGCTCGCCCGTGAGCTTGGTATGAGTCTGCTGAGCGGCGGTCAGCTGTTCGGTGGCGGCCTTGAGGGCCGTTTCGCTGCTGCCTAGTTGGCTTTCGACTTCGGTCAGTTTCGCCGCGGACTCGGTTGCTACCTTGGACGCTTCGGCCAGCGACGCCTGGGCTGCTGCTGCCGCGGCTTTGGATTGTTCGAGCACTTGGGCCAGCGTCGGCGGGTTGGCGGCAAGCGTAATCGTCTTTTTCGCGTCGGCGACTTGCCACAGTTGCACGCGGCCATTCCAGTCGCCGGCGATGAGCTGCGCGCCGCTGCCCGGGGCAGCGACTTCCAGGGCCGCTTCGGTCAGTCCCGTGAACTCGCCTTTGGCACTGCCATCGGCGCCCCAGAACTTCACCTTGGCATCGCGACCGCAGGTGGCGATGTTGCCGTCTTGAGTGAAGACGACACTGCTCACGCCGCCGCCATGGGCATCGAACGATTTTACGAGCTTGCTCTCTGCCATGTCCCAGAGCTTTACCGTGCCGTCCAGGCTGGCGCTGGCCAGGACGTTCGAGTCGGGACGGAAGTCCAGGCTGCGAATCTCTCCTTTGTGACCGACCAGGTCGGCGTACAGCTTTCCTGACTCGGCTTCCCACACGATCAGGCCATTGCTGCGATCACCCGAAGCCAGCAAGATGCCGTCGGGGCTGTAACGCAGCGCGTAGATCCAGTCGGTGTGCTTTTTGATCTCTTTGTAGAGCTGACCAGTGGCCGTGTCGTAGATGCGGATCAGTTTCTGTGGGCCGCCCAGAGCGATATACCGTTTGTCGGGCGAGATGTCGGAAGCGAGGACGATATCGAGTTCATCGCCTACCTTGGTGATGCGGTTGCCGGTGGCGATGTCGACTAGGACGGCACAGCCGCTGGCCCCATGCCGTCCGCCGCCGATGAGCAATTGCCGCCCATCGCGGGTGAAGGTCAGCGATTGCGGTTCGCCTTCGGGGAACGGAATCACGCCGAGCAGTTCGCCGGTTTCGGTGTGGTAAAGACTGACTTGCAGCTGCCCGCCGACGGCTACCAGCGGTGCCCAGGGGCTGGCCGCAAGTGCCGCGATCGCCGCCGGGCGCGGCGTGAAGACGGCCGGTTGCTTGAGCAGCTTTTCGGGCATCGGCGGCGGACCTTCGGGCTTGCCGATCGAGGCGCTGGTCAGCATGGCTGCCGCGGCGTTGTTTTTCTTCTTGACCACGGAGCCCGAGTTCTCAGGCATCCCCTGCTCGATCCACTGCTTGATCAAGTTCAGTTTGGCGTCCGGCAACTTGTCCTGATTCGGCGGCATGTAAGGCTGGCCGGCGTGGGAGACGAGCTCCCACAGACGCGAGCTTTCCAGGTCGCCCGCCACGACGATCTCGCCACCGCTGCCGCCGGACATCGTATCGCCGTAGCTGTCCAGAGCCAGATCGCTCTTCTTGTCGTTCTGGTTGTGACAGGTCAGGCAGTGCTCGCGGAAGATCGGTTTGATGTGATCCTCAAAGGTGATCTTGTCCTCGGCCAGTGAGGTGCTGGCCAGAGCGGCGCTTGCCAGCAGGCCGCACGAGCCAAAGACCAATCGGACTACCGCTGTTTTCAAGAGAGTCTTCATAACTTAAGCAAACCGTACTTGAGCAAACCGTCACTGCGTTTGAGCAGACCGTTGATGGATTCGAAGGCAACCGGCCAGTGATCAGCCGGCGGGCGACAGAGCGCCCGCTGCGGCTGATTCAAGCCACAGGTGGGTTAGTGATTGAACATGAATTCGCGGCTATTGAGCACGACCCAAAACGCGTCTTCCAAACCGGTTTGAGGATTGGCCGACTCGGCGACAAGCTTCGTCAGCGATTCCACTTCCGATGGCGTCGGGTGACGCGCGAGGCTGCGGACGAACATGCGATCGATGATCTTGGGCGTGTCCAAGCCTTCACCCATCCACTTCTTGACCAGTTGTCCCTGAGCGATCTTGCCTTGCGTCGTGCTGCCATTGAGCAGGTGGAGCGCTTGCGAGAGCGACGGATCGGTGCTGGCTTCGGCCTCGCAAACGGTCGTTCGCGGCGAGCGACCGAAGGAGGTCAAGAAGTACGTGCTGGTCGTGCCGTCGGCGATTTGAACCGCGCGGGCGCCCAGCGGCAGGCCGCGGAACTTATCCTTGGTCGCGGTTACTTGCGTGATGCAGTCGAGCAGCATCTCGGCCGGAACGCGGCGCACGCTGGCATGGGCGTAGTTGCGCGTGTCCTGGGCGTTGGTCTCATTGGGCTGCGTCGTGCGCTGGTAAGCGTGCGAGTTGCAGATGTCGCGGACGAGTTGCTTCATGTCGAACTTGTACTCCGTCAGTTTCTCGCCGAGCGCTTTGAACAGCTCGGGGTTCGAAGCCGGGTTGCTGACGCGAATATCGTCGACCGGATTAATGATGCCGACGCCCATGAAGTGCGCCCAAACGCGGTTCGCGATGCTCGTGGCGAAGTACGGGTTGCTCGGGCTGGTCAGCCACGCGGCCAGCACTTCGCGGCGATCCTTCCCCTTGACGTCGGGTTCTTCGCCACCGAGGAACTTAGGCGGCATTGGCTTGCCGGCCACCGGGTGGTTGACTTCGCCGCCGGCGCGATTGAAGACGATCACTTCGCGATAGTCTTCGCCGTTCTTGCGACCGATCTGCGAGAAGAACGACGCGAATCCGTAGTAATCGTTCATCGTCCAGCGATCGAACGGATGGTTGTGGCACTGGGCGCACTGGGTGCGGATGCCCATGAAGATCTGAGCGACGTTTTCAGCCGTCTTGAGCGTGTCGCGTTCGACTTGATAGAAGTTCGTGGCCGGCGTCTCGAACACGCCGCCGCTGCTCGAGAGCAGTTCGCGGACGACCTGGTCGATCGGCACGTTGTTGGCGAACTGATTGGTTAGCCAGGAAGCGTACTGGAAGGCCGCTTTGTAGCTGACTTGGTTGTCGCTCTTGATCATCAGCAACTGAGCCCACTTCATCGCCCAGATCTCGCTGAACTCTTTGCGCTCGAGCAGCCGGTCGATCAGCTTTGCGCGCTTGTCGGCCGACGTATCCGCCATGAAGGCTTCGTATTCTTCTTCGGTCGGGAGCTGGCCGACGATGTCGATCGTCACGCGCCGCAAGAACTCTTCATCGGTGCACAGACCGCTGGGCAGCATGCGGAGCTTTTGCAGTTTCTCGCCGACCAGTTGGTCGATGTAGTTGCCGGTGATCTCCGGTGGCGTGTACTCCAGGCCGACCGGCAGGGTCAGAATTTGGGAACCGACGGTGTGGGTGTCGAAGCGAGCCATGACGAACGCTTCACCGCGAACGCCTGCGGTGACAGCTCCGTCGGAAGTGACCGCAGCGCTCCGCTCGTTGTTGGTCGTGAAAGCAGCCAGGTTCGAAACGTCGCGCATCGTGCCGTCGCTGTAGTGCGCCACGGCGACCATTCGCTGCTTGGCCCCTTCCCCTTCCATGACCGCTTGGGGCGGGAAGAGTTCGACTTTGGTGCAGGTCGGGGGCGTGCTGGGATCGTTCACCGCGCCGGCCTGCAGCCAGCTGAGCATGGTGTTGTAGTAGCTGCTGCCGACTTCAAAGCGCTTGCCGCCGGTATGCGGCACGGCGCCGGTCGCTTTGAGCAGCATCAAGCTCTGGTCGGGGATCGCCAGGTTGATGCGCCGCACGCCGATCTCGCGGGTGATGCGCTGGTAGTCGCCCTGCGGATCGAAGCCGAAGAGCGACATGCGGAAACCGTCTTTGCCGCGAGCAGCCCCGTGGCACGAGCCGGTGTTGCAGCCGCTGCGGGTCAGCACGGGCATGATGTCCAGGTGGAAACTGATCGGACGCGGCTTGGCCGCATCGACGATGCTGACCGGCGTTTCGGCGGTGAAGCCTTGCCACTTGGCGACCAGTTTGGTCTGGCCGTCGGCGACCGGTTTGAGCTGGAAGTTTTCAATCTTAGCCAGCGAGGGCTCGGCCAGTTGCCATTCGACTTGCTCGGTCACGTCGACGGTGACTCCGTCACTGCGCTGAGCGACCGCGACCACGTTTTGATACGCGGCCGCGGAATTCATTTTGATTTCGCCCGGATAAACGCGGAGCGCTTGAAACGTGGTTTCAGCGTTAACCACACCTGCCAGCGCACAGCTGGCGAGCAAAGCATAAACGATCTTGGTGAGTTTCATCGTCATTCCGTGTTAATTGCTGCCGCCGGCCGGTGGCTGCGCTGCCGCAGCCTTGGCTTGGCGAAGTTGCTCGAGGCGGGTAAGTGGTTTAGCGGTAGGCGCAGCCGTAGCGGGTTTGGCCGGGGCGGCCGCGGCCACTGCGGTCGGTTGCGGCGCGGGGGCGTCGAGTTGCATTTCGCCCGTCCCTTGGTTCTGCACGATCGTGCCTTCGGGGCGGGTGATCGTCGCTTTGCAAACCAGCGTTTTGAACTGGCCCGGCTTCGCTTCGGCGGCGACTTCGATCGGGAAGGCCAGCGTCGTCATCTCGGGAGTGACCTTGATCGGACCTTGAGGAGCGGTGACTCCGGCCGGCAGCCCAACCAGTTCGATCTGAGCTTCGCCCTCGGGCGGACGCTTGATCGTCAGCTCGACGCCGACGGTGGCCGGCTTGCCGATCTCGGCTACCGCCTTGTTGAACTTGAAGTCGAAGTACGAGTCGGCGACTTCGAGGTTGACGAACTCGGAGGCGATGTACAATCCGCCGCCGCCTCGGTTGCCGCCTCCGCGTCGGCGGCTGCTGGATCCGTAGCGAGCCAGAACCGTGACCGGGAACGTGCCCAGCTGAGCATTGCCGTTGGCCGTCAGCGGCAGTTCCACTTGGCTTTGATCCGCGGCGATCTGCACGCTGCCCGAGGCCGAGACGCCGCCGGGCGTATAGAGCATGCGCAGGCGAACCGCTTCTTTGAAATCATCTTTGCGCTTGATTTTTACGACGAGCGAAGCGGCCCCGTTGCGGACCAGCGGAACTTTCGGCTGGACGACTTCGATGTCGAACGGAGCTTCTTCACAAACGGCGATCGAAGCCCGATCGGTGTTGTGTCCCCACATGTCGCGGTTGTTCTGTCCGCGAACGAGCATCGTCCGCTGATTGAGTTTGCCGGTGATGTTCTGATCGTTGCCGACCGTCGAGGCGGTGAGCAGGCTCAGGGCCGCATCGACCGGTGCGTCGGCCGCCGCGCGGATCATCAGCGGAACTTGCGTCTTATCAGCGGGAATGTTCGGGTCGACGATCTCGATGCCCGCCGGGGCGCCGTCGAGCTTCAGAGCCAGGTCGGAGCGGAAGCTCTTGCGCTGGGCGGTGAGCATTACCGCCATCCGGCCGCCGCGCGGGATCTGGAGCGTTTGCGACTCATAGCGCTGCAGTTCGGCGATCTGGAGCTGGAGCGATGGAGCTGGCGGCGAGACTTCGATGCGGTAAGCGTGAATCGGGCTGCCTTCATTCAAGTGGTCGCGAATCGCGATCAGGTATTCACCATCTTCGGGAATCTTGAAAGCTTGAACCGCGTCGGGGCCTCCTGAGTCGTCAGCGGCTGCCAGGCGGCCGCCGCCCACTTTGTGAATCTCCAGAAAGCTGTCGAGCGGCGAACGCAGGACGCGTCGGCCCCAGACGACCGCTTCGATCTGCTGGTTTTTCTTGGCGCGGAATTTAAACCAGTCGACGTCGCCGGCCGATTGCAGCACGCCGTTGAAGGCTGCGGGCAGATCGTGCGCGGTCAGCTTCGCTGGGTCGTCATCCGGTTCGCTTTCGAGAACGTTGGGCATCTTCACGACGCGGAGCATGTTCGGCGACGGAGCGATCTTGCCGTCTTGGCTGGCGACGAACGGAAACTCTTCCATCGGTTCCGATGGCAGCGTGATCTTTTGAGTGCTAGTGGTGCCAGCGGCATCAATGAGCGTCGCGGTGATCGTTTCGCCTGGCTGGCCGCCGGCGGGCACGACCGCCAGCGGACGTGGAAAGTCGCCGACGTGCAGACGGTACTGGCAATTGTCGTTGCCACCGAAGCTGCTTTCGCGGACTTCGATGATGAACTTGCCTGCCTTGGGAGCGATGACCGAGCAAACGCAGTCTTGCTGCAGCAGCGGCGCATCATCGCTGCGAGCGATCTCGAAGCGGTTTTCGTCGAGGATGGCGACGAACGGGTCGAAGAACTCGGTGTTCAGTCGCAACCCTTCCAGTTCCACCGTCAGCAGCTGATTGGCGGCCAGTTCGACGACGTAGTAATCGACATCTTCATTCTGCACGACGCCGTTGAGCGTATGCCCCATCGCGATCGGCTGCGGAGCGGTGAAGTCGCTGTTGGGTTCCTTTTCCTGCAGCTGCGGCAGCGGAGAGACGCCCAGGTATCGCAAGTTGCTCAGCCCCGTGGACGAGGCTAAACGCAGGGCGTGAAGACCCGGCGGGCACGACTCGGGAATTTTGAGATGGGCTTTGACTTTGTTATCTCCTTCAGCGGTCAGCGAGGTGACTTCGATGCCGCCGCTGAAGAAGAGCAGTTTTTTAGCGTCCTCCAGACGCGCTCCGGTGATTTCCAAATCGACTTCGGTGCCGCGCTGGAATCCGGGAGGAGACAGGCGCGAGATCACCGGCTCGAGGGCCGAAAGCGTGCTGGTAAAGCAACTGGCCAGCAGCGCACAGCTGCTCACGACAATGCCACGAAAGTAGTGCGCGACCACCTATGATTCCTCGTTACTGCGGGTACGGACCAACGCCTCTGCGATACCGTCTGCTCAAAAGTGCCTGCCAGTTCTCAATAGCTCTTGATCGAATCAAGTAGCCGCTGATGCAAACCGGCGGCTCGGGGGGCCGAGCGGAAAGTCAGAGTCGAAACTGGGAACGCTGGAACGGCTGGCGCCTCCCGGGCAGACTGCCGAGGAGGCGCTGAGGCCAAGAGTGCGAAAGCCGGCTGCGTTAGGCCAGGATTTCCTTGATGACGCGGCCGCCGTCGACGATTTCGATCGGGCGATCGCCCGGCGACATCAGTTCTTTGTCGGCGACGATGCCGAGCAGGTGATACATGGTCGTCGCCAAGTCGGCCGGCGAGACCGGATCGAGCTCGGGCTCCGAGGCGGTCGGGTCGGACGAGCCGTAGATCATGCCGCGCTTGATGCCGCCGCCGGCGAGCAGCGTGCTGAAGACCTTCGGCCAGTGATCGCGGCCGGCATCGTTGTTGATCTTGGGCGTGCGGCCGAATTCGCTGCTGACCATCACCAGCGTCGAGTCGAGCAAACCGCGCTCGTCGAGGTCTTGCAGCAGGACGCTCAGCGCTTGATCGAGCGGCGGCATCGTGTTGCGGAAGCTCTGCGTGATCTGGGCGTGCATGTCCCAGCCGCCGTAGGTCAGCGTCACGAAGCGGGCGCCCGCTTCGACCAGGCGGCGGGCCAGCAACAGCCGCTGGCCGGCCTGGTTGTCGCCATAACGCTCGCGCATCTTCGCATCTTCGGCGTCGAGGTTGAAAGCGGCGCGCGCCTTCTCGGAGCTAATCAAGCTGTAGGCGCGATCGTAGAACGTGTCCATCGCCCCGACCGCATCGGCATTGTGGCGGGTGGCAAAGTACTGGTTGACCGATTCCAAGGCGCTGCGGCGGCGTGCGAATCGCTCGCCATCGACTCCGCCGGGCAGATCGAGGTCTTGGACCTTGAAGCCCTTGTTGGCCGGATCGGCGCCGAGGCTGAACGGCCCGTAGGAGCTGCTCAGGTAGCCGCTCCCGGCGAACTCGTTGGGCCGGTTGGGGATGCAGATATAAGGAGGCAGATTGTTGCGCGGGCCGTACTCGTGGCTAATCACGCTGCCGAAGCTCGGGTAGATCAGGGCCGGGCTCGGCTTGTAGCCGGTGAACATATTGTGCGTGCCGCGCTCGTGGGCCGCTTCACCGTGGGTCATCGAGCGAATGATGGTGAACTTGTCAGCCACTCCGGCCAGTTTGGGCAGGACCTCGCTGATGATTTCGCCGGTCTTGGTCTTGGTGATTCCCATCTCGCCGCGGTATTCCAGCGGGCTGTACGGCTTGGGGTCGAACGTTTCCTGGTGGGCCATGCCGCCGGGCAGGAAGATATGAATGACGCTTTCCGCCTTGGCGGGAATGAAGTCATAGTTCTTCTGATCAGCAAAGCTCCGCATGCGGAAGAAGTCGCCCAGCGACAGTCCGAGCCCGCCAATGGCGCCCACGGTCAAGAAATTACGCCGCGAAAGAAAATTACCCGAACAGCTCATAGCTCAGTCACTCCATCGCATTTACGGAACGCACTATTTGGAACGGTTGCACAGCAAGTTGCACGGTTATAGGCCAACGAAGTCGTTCGCCGGACACTCCCCCGCGAGCACCCGAGCCCACCTCGCTAAGCCGGCCGCCGAAGCGGAACCGATGGCGATTGAGGACGAGGCTCACTCGGCC
>JBQCEI010001035.1:0-7378 GCA_051960375.1 Aureliella sp.
GGACCGATCAGGGCGACCGACTCGCCGCGCTCCACTTGCAAGCTGACCGTGCGCAGCGCATGGACTGCGACTTCGCCCATGCGATAGACCTTCGATACATCGGCGAGCTCGATCAAGGCCATACGGGTCTGACTCGAAATCTATTTTACCGCGGAGGACGCGGAGGCGATTAGAAACGGCCGCGACGGCGGAGGAGGTATTCCATGAGCGCCTTATCGTACGGCTGACTGGTATCCAGCGGTACGTAGTCGATCCGCATTTCGAGGCACTCGCGCTGCAATCGCTCGCGTGTCTCAGCGACCGCTTCGCGATAATCGCTGGCGGCATCGGCTGCGTTGACCGATTGACGCTCGCCCGTTTCCGGATCGACCAGTTCGACGTTGCCGGTGAATGGAAAGGTTACTTCGGCTTCATCGAGCACGTGAAAGATAATGACGTCGTGTCCCGAGTGACGCAGATTGCGAAGCGCCTTGAGCATCGCCGTTTCATCGGTTAGTAGATCGCTCATCAGCATGATCAAGCTGCGATGGCGGAGCATGGCGGCCAGTTGCTGGAGCGATCCAGCCAGATCGGTGCGCCCCGAGACCTTGAGCTTCGTCAGTTGGCTGAGGATCGTCGGCAGTTGACCGCGGCGACTGCGCGGCGGCACGCTGGCGCGCAGATGCGTATCAAAGGTCACCAGTCCGACCGGATCTTGTTGCTGGATCATCAAGTAACTGAGCGCCGCAGCCAGGCAGATCGAATAGTCGAGCTTGGTCAGGTTCTGGCGGTACGTGTAATCCATCGACTGGCTCAAATCGATCGCTATATAACCGGTCAAGTTCGTTTCCGATTCGAACTTCTTGACGTAATACTTGCCGGTCTTGGCGTAGGCGACCCAGTCGATATCCTTCGGGTCGTCACCGGGCGAGTAGCGGCGATGCTCGCTGAATTCGACGCTGAAGCCGTGGTAGGGGCTGGCATGCAAGCCCTGCAAAAATCCACGCACCACCAGTTGAGCTCGCAGGTCGAGGCGCTTGATCTGCTGGGCGAGCTCGGGTTTGAGATATTGTTCGACGGCTACCATGCACTGCTCGAGGTCGAATGAGAAAAGCTGAGAAGAAATGAAACACAGCGGCACAGAGAGCACGGAGCTTTGTTGGTTGTCTTCCCCTGTGCTCTCTGTGCCTCTGTGTTGAAATCGTCTTCGTTATCGCTTCACGCCGCATACTTCAGCAGCAACCGATCGGTCAGGCCGGGAGCCAGACGGCTGATCCATACCAGGGCTTTGCCGCCCGGCGAGAGGATCACTTCGCGGCTGCCGCGGCGAATGGCGCGGAGCGTGGCGGCGGCGACCGCTTCGGAGCTCATCATACCAAAGCTGCGGCTCTTCTGGCTGGCATCGGTTCCGACCAGCGACTCGAAAAACTCGGTCTTGGTCGTGCTGGGCGAGACGGCGATCACGTCGATGCCCCGCGGCCCCAGTTCCAGTCGAAGCGATTCGCTCCAGCCGCGCAGTGCAAACTTGGCTGCACAATATTCACTCTTGCGCGGGACGCCGCGATGGGCAAGTACCGAGCTGATCAGACATACCGCGGGACTGGTTCCGCGATGGAGCAGCGGCAGGGCCAAGCGAGTCATCTCGGCCACCGCCACAAAATCGACTTCCAAAATCTGCCGCAAGCGCTCGGGTGAAGCGGACTCGAACGGGCCCACGCCGCCGATCCCTGCGTTGTTGATAACGATGTCGAGTCCATCCAGTTCGGCTTGGGCGGTCCGGATCAGTCGTTCACGATGCGCAGGGTCGGTGATGTCACCCGGCAGGGCGATCAGCCGCCGCAGTGGATTGCCAACAGCCAAGCGCAGCTGCTTGAGCCGCTCGGCGCGCCGACTGGTCACAACGACAAACGCGCCGGCCTGTACCAGCTGTGTCGCAATGTACCAGCCGATGCCACTGCTGCCCCCGGTCAAGAGAACTCGCTTGCCTGCTAAAGCACGTTTTGCCACCGCTGCCGTCCTCGCGTAGATCGAGCTTACCCACACTTGATTGTGCAGCACGCCGCGAAACTTGCGGACCTTTGGTCAAAATAGAGCGACTGCGTTGAGTTTTCGGTCCGGATTGTGCTAGCTCCGCAGGCCGAAGGCTAGCGATACAAAGAATTGCTTCAGTCCGGGCGCGAGCGGCCAAGCTGCAGATTGAAAAAGCTGCAGCTGGGCGGCGGCGTTTTCACAAAGCGCCCAGCCGACAAGGTCAGGCTAGTACCGCGCGGCGCACACAGTCGCTAAGCTTTCGCTAATCGATTAATTTTGCCAAGGCGAAGGGGCCTGTAGCGAGCTAAGCTTTCGCAAGCCTTTTGAGCTTTTCAGCTAGTACAGCACCGGCGTCCGAGCGACAGGCCGCTTTGAGACCGGTAGCTCTTGTGATCACAGCGGCCCCTGCCGGGTTGACAAATGGATTCACAGAGCTAGCTTAATTACCAGATTTCGCAGATACCCCATTCCGTTTAACCGGCAAACTTCAACACTTGAAAGGTTAGGAGCTGTCGGACGGAGGGTTGAAGGTAGGGCAAGCGACGGTCGCTCCCTAGTGGTTCTCGAATGAACCGAAGTGTGTTTGGGTTACCTTTGGGAGGTTTTCCATGAATCGTATTGTTGTTGCGGGCATCACCGGCTTTGCCCTCTTGTTGTCCGCTGGCTTGATGTTCGACTCCGAACAAGTTCAAGCTGGATTCCGTCATCGCGGCTGCAATGGCTGCGGTGGTTACTCGGCATGCGGTGGCGGACATCATCACCGTCATCATCGCCGTGGCGGCTGCTGCGGTCAGCAAAATTCTTGCTGCGGTCAGGTTCAGGTTTGCTGCGAGCCGGCTCCGGTTTGCTGCCAGCCAGCTCCTAGCTGCTGCGGTCAAGCGATCAGCCAGCCTTGCGGCGGCTGCGGCGCTGCCAACGGTTGCGGTGCTAGCGCTGGTTACAACGCCGGTTGCCCGAACTGTGGCACGGGCGTCGATCAAGGCGGCATCATGGTTTCGCCTTCGGGCGCTCCTGGCATGCAGCAGCCTCCTCAAGGCCAGCCGTACCCGGGACAGCAGTTCCAAGGCCAGCAGCCTGGCGCTCCTGGTGCTCCTCAGCAAGCGCCGCAAGGTGCTCCTCAAGCTCCGCAGGCCCCTGCAGCTCCGCAGGCTCCTGCCGCTCCCGCACCGCCAGCTGCCTAGTTGCTGAAGAGCCGTCTAGTCGCAACCGGCCAGATTGGCCTTGGCTAGTTACGGTTCTCAACTAAACTCGGAAGCCGGGGAAGCCAGTTCGTCCTCGGCTTTTTTCGTCGACGGGCGGGTAGTCGCCCATTCGCATCCTCACCTTCGAACTCCCACCCGCTGAGCCCCTGCCCTCCTAGCTGCCCGTGAAATGAAATCAGCCGGCACGCTTTAGCGTCCGGTTTCCTTGCCGCCGACCGCGGGCTAACGCCCGGCGGCTGCGTATGGATCGACCGACATCGACTTTTTTCAAGAGGCTGCTAGGGCAGCCCGCCGGGCCAGTTCTGCCCTCGAGTACGGAATAGCAATGAAACAGGAAGCCAAGGGCCCACTGGCCGATTCACTCCGATCGTGGGTGAGTGTGGCCATCACGATCCACTTCTTTGCCATCATCATCTCGCTCGCAGCCAACATCAGCCCCAGTCAACTGGAGCAGCGGC
Organism: Aureliella sp.; assembly: GCA_051960375.1. Lineage (GTDB taxonomy): Bacteria > Planctomycetota > Planctomycetia > Pirellulales > Pirellulaceae > Aureliella. The sequence continues at coordinate 3,671 of JBQCEI010001035.1, forward strand.
TGCTCAAAGTGTTGGCTCCGTATACCGGCAGTCTCCACCAGAACTATGCAGGAGTGCCGCTGGAGATGACGCGCGGAACCGAGATCGATTACCCATGCGAGTTTGAGATTCATCGCGCGGGTGCCGCCAGCGACCAGTGGCAAACCGTTCGCCCTCCCAAACATTTCGGCTCGGCCCTCGATCACCGCTGGCGCACTTTCCAGCGCATGGCCAACATCGTCGCCATCGAGCGCAACGAAGATCTCATCCAGCTCTTATTCGAACAGTGCGTGAGGCAAGAAGCAGGTTCCGGCGCAGCCAGCGGCGAGACCGCGAGCGATAACGCGGCGAGCACGGCGGCGATCGACGCGGCGCCAATCGATGCGGTGCGACTGGTGCGGCGGGCGACGCTCTCGTACGACTCCGACCAAACATTCGCAGCCGGCGAATTGCCACCGAATGAAAGCCAAGACCGCACGCTGTCCGAGTGCCGCGTCGTCAGGCTGGAAGGCGATCGCATCAAGTTGGTTCCTGTGCTCGAAGCGCTGCGAACATCGAAGAGTCTCTCTAAGCAGGAAGCGACCGCGGAAGCATCGCCCGCTAGGTCGGCCCCTACGTCTTCGAAAGAATCAGCGGCCGACGAAGCGGCGCCACGGGACAATGCCGCCGAGCCTGAGAAAAATAGTCCCGAGGACGAGCCATCCTCGGAGGTGCAGCCATGAAACGCTACTTCGATAAGTTGATCGCTGAATGCGGTTGCCGCTGGAACGAGTTTTGGTTTGCCCCGATCCAGCACGATGTACTCGCACGCGTCCGTCCACTGGTTTGTGCGCTAGCGGCCATCTGGTTGCTCGTCTCCATGGCGAACACTACTTGGTGGTTCGGCCCCAACGGCTGGTCATCAATCAGCATGGCTCGGACATTGTGCGTCGCTTCGGAGGGCACTTGGGCAAGCCAATTCCACATATCGCCGCTGTGGTCGACCTCGGCGCCGATCGTGTTCCAAGTGTGGTCCGTTTGCGGCGTGGTCCTGGCGGTCTTGGCAGCTTTGGGTCTGGGCGGCCGCATCGTGATGCTGGGCTTATTTGCGGCGGTACTGTTTCTGACGCAGCGCCTGACGTGGACCAGCGGCGCGCTCGAGCCGTTGCTCGTTGCGATGCTTGGCTATCTGGTGATCGACCCGGGCAGTTCACTCGTGAAGCGAGAGCGCGCAACGACTGATCATGCACCGAATGGGCAGCGGCCGACGCTCACGCTGGCAACGCGACTGATCCAGTTCCACGTGTGGTTGCTCGTGGCCGCCGGAGCGGCTTCGCAGTTGTCGAGCCTGCCGTGGTGGCGCGGCGATGCGGCTTGGTGGCTGGCCGTCACCGGGCATTCACAAGTGTTCACGCGCGAGTTGCTCCGCAATCACATTCTGCTGATCAACGCGCTGACGCACGCGGTCTTAATATGCGGCGTCATTTCGCTCGCCGCGCTCTGGTCGCGGCTGCTGCGTCCGATCGGAGTCGTCTGCGGCTGCGTGCTCGGCTTAGGCTACGCGCTGCTGGGCGATCAGACGCTTTATGGGCTGCTGCTGATCAGCGGCCTGCTGAGCTTTTGGCCCGGCGAGGGGTCGGAGCAGTAAGATCTGCATGGCCAAGCGTTCGGGTTCGGCAGCGACAAACAAGTCGGCGATGGTATGTGGCACATCAGGCCCTGATGTGACCCCAGTACCCGGCAAGCCGGTTCGATGTAACAGAATTCGGACTTGCCTTCTCGGCAGGTGCAGATCACATCACGGCGTGATGTACCACAGACGATAGCCGACTCGCTCGGTGGCCCGAGAAGCTCAGCGCATGGCCAAGCGTTAACTCGCAGAACCAAGACCTGTTATCGCTTCGGAAACGTCCAAACCCAGTGGCGATTCTCCCGAGCGTTCTCGTCGGCGGATGTCGATTCATCGACCGGCCCGTCAGGAACGTGCGGCGGCTCTGCGAGAGTCGATTGCTCGAGTCGAACTTGGAAGCCCCAGAGAACGGCCCGCCCGTCCTCTTTGCGATAGCCAAAAGGTTTGTCGCCGATCGGAGTCAGTTTCGAGAGATCTAGCCCGACCTCGGACAACTGATCGAGATTGTCCGGCAGCCTTCCGTGCTCGTCTTCGTAAAGTCGCACGCCAATGCCCAACAGCGCCAGGCGGGCCAACATCTCGCGCCGAATAAAAGCTTCGCCGGTCGACGCGATCGGAGGCATCAGCAACGAACTGAACATTGTGTCGAATTGCTCAAGCCAGTTCCGCGACCTAAATTCTTCATCCAACTGATTGGCGAGATGATGCGATCCCGCATAAAGTTCGTCGAAATCGTCTGTTGGGATGTGAAGGGCCTGATCGAAAACGTTCAAGAGAGCCAATGCATCATGTGAGCGCAATGGAAACTCAAAACCAGTATCTTTTCCATGAATCTTTCCCAAGTATTCTCGCTGCTGGGTGAATAACGGCAACGCGCCACCTCGCTCGCCATACCATGTCGCCTTCCAGACGGCATCCAGGCTAGGGCGTCTTTCAAGACGTGCCTGCACAAGTTTCAAATCGTCTAGATCGAGCGCGTCGGCCGCGATCGCATAACGCAACTGCTCTGTGGCGAGGCTTTCCACAGCGGTGCTCATCAACTGCGAGAGCAGCAGCGGCTCGCCTTCGACTGCCCTTGCGCAGCCGAACAGAGTGAGAATAGCGTCGCGAGTCGCCGCGGACTGTCGGTTTCGAATGGCGACTTGCGCCTCGACCAAAAACAAGCGCGACAACTGCCGCACCTCTTGAGCCCAAGAGACATCGGTAAGGATGGAGTCGAACACGATTGGCAAACGGACCTTACGGTCGCGCAGCGCCAATTGCCTCACCTCGTCTCGCAGTTCAGACCACTTCTCCAAAAACTCCGCCGTCCTGGCTTCGTCGGGCCATGGCTCGGCGGTAGATAGGACCGGCTCCCACGCTTCTTCTTTCCAAGGCCCAATGTCGCGGGTCGATTGGAGGAACAAGTCCGACTTGACCACCTTGAGCGCAGCCAACCACCCCCCGACATCACGATCATCGGTTTCCCGAGCATAGTATTCCGCCAGCGAGGCGTTGTCGTACGGCAACCCCTCGGCTTTGAGCTGATCGATCCTCGCCTGCACTTGTGCGGCAGCCGACCGATCGCGCAGCACCAGCCAGATCAAGATGGAAACCAACACGATCGCGAAAAATCCGCCGGCGTAAAGAGTCCACTTGAGCAGACGCCACACGAAGGAGCGCCGAACTCTCGGAGCGGTTGGGTTATTGGCAGTTGGCATCGAGACAGATCAGTAGATTTAACAAGATATTCAGTCGCCCGGAGCCCATAGTGCTCCGCAGCCGTCCGTCCTTTATCTGTGGGCTCTGTGCCTCTGCGTTTCAACCCGAGGCCCAGAAGCGCAGCGCATGGACAAGCGTTCCAGCTCGGCAGCGACAAACAAGTCGGCAATGGTATGTGTTACATCAGCCCCTGATGTGACCCGCACCCGGCAAGCCGGTTCAATGTAACAGAATTCGGGCCTGCCTTCTCGGCGGGTGCGCTCACATCACGGCGTGATGTACCACAGACGATAGCCGACTCGCTCGGGAGCCCGAGAAGCGCAGCGCATGGCCAAGCGTTCCAGCTCGGCAGCGACAAACAAGTCGGCAATGGTATGTGGTACATCAGGCCCTGATGTGACCCCCGCACCCGGCAAGCC